>JADFWA010000194.1 GCA_015222855.1 Pseudomonadota bacterium
ATCGGCAAATGGCTGAAGAAATGGTTACTATTGAAATCTCCTCTAACCCTCCTTCCCCCTCACCCTAACCCTCTCCCTGAGGGAGAGGGAACTGTGTGAAGGGGAAGATCAAACAGCTAAGGTGTTGCCTTATTTCAAAACCCCGTTCTACCTTTGCATTTCCGCACAAATCTTACTTTTAAGCTCACCAAAGGCCTTCGACCTGTGGCTCATTCTGTTCTTCGTCTCCGGAGGAAGTTCGGCAACGGTCAGATCAAGCTCCGGCACTATAAATACCGGATCATAACCGAATCCTTCATTTCCGACCGGCTCATGCCCTATCTTTCCCTGCCACCTTCCCTCAAATGAATCGAATGTCCCGTCCAGCCTGTAAAGAACCAGCGCGCACACAAAAGATGCCCCCCTTTTATCCATCGGGACGTCTTTCATTTCTCTCAAAAGTTTTTCGACATTGCTTTCATCCGTTGCGTCAGGCCCGGAATACCTCGAAGAACAAACACCCGGCTTCCCTCCCAGAAAATCAACCTCAAGACCGGAATCGTCTGCAAGGACAACCTCACCGGTATATTCTGAAACAACCCTCGCCTTCTTCAGGGCATTTTCAAAAAATGTATCCCCATCCTCTACAATTTCAGGTACATCCGAATAGTCACTGAGGGAGCTGAGATCAACGCCGACACCTTCAAACATTGATTTGATCTCTCTTAATTTTCCCTCGTTTTTCGTGGCAAAGACAATCTTTATCAGTTTACTTTCCCCTAACTTGAGTCCTGGGCATCAGGTTTTAAACTCGAAACTCAAGGCCAGAAACTTTAAACTATAGTTTCCCCAATACTTCCATCTGTTTTTTTGTAAGATCCGCAATACCCTTTGCGGCAAGGTCTGTCATCTCATCCAACAGACCCCGGCTGAAAGGAGATTCTTCAGCAGTCCCCTGAACCTCTATGATAAGGCCCTCTTTTGTCATAACAAAATTCATATCCACCTGGGCCGTTGAATCTTCCTCATATTCCAGATCGAGCAGGACATTGCCATCCACCACACCCACACTGATTGCGGAAACAAAATCCTTGACGGGTATCCTGTCGACTATCCCCTCCTCTTTCCACCTGCGAAATGCGTCTATCAGGGCAACGAAGGCGCCGGTGATTGATATCGTCCTTGTCCCGCCGTCCGCCTGGATAACATCACAGTCAATGTATATCGTTCTTTCACCAAAGGAATTCAAATCGGTAACCGCCCGCAGGGATCGCCCGATCAATCTTTGAATCTCATGAGTCCTTCCGCCTACCCTCCCCCTGGTGGATTCTCTGGAGTTCCTGGTCTGCGTGGACATGGGAAACATGGAATACTCTGCAGTCAGCCAGCCGTTTCCTGAATTCCTCAAAAATGGGGGCACCCTGTCTTCCATCGTCACGGTACATATAACCCTGGTATCCCCCATCTCAATCAGCACAGAACCTTCCGGATACTTCAGGAAATTTCTCGTGATTTTTACTTCCCGAATCTCATCCCATCTGCGACCGTCTGGTCTCCCCATTATTTCTCCTGATTTAAAAGAGTTCGTTAATATTCAGCCACTAAGACACAAAGTCACCAATTATTGCTCCGCTCTGATACTGAATGCTTGATACCGGATAAAATTTCGCCTGCGGCTAATCTCAGGTATCCAGCATCCAGTATCTAACTTCTCCTTTGTGTCTTGGTGACTTAGTGGCTAAGTAGTCAAAAGAATTCCCTTATACTCTTAGCAAGCGCCCCTGCAATAGATTTTTGTACGGCCTTGTCCATCAATTTTTTTCTATCCTTGATATTCGTAGCAAAACCGATTTCCAGAACAACCGCCGGAACGGTCAAACCCTCAAGAACAGGGATGGGTGCACTCCGAAGCCCCCTGTCCTTCCTTCGAAATATTTTTTCCAGATTTTTCTCAACAATCTTGGCGAATCTGACACTTTCATTGAGATATTTTGTTTTAACCATATCCTTCGGAATTTCTTTCGAAGCGCTTTTACCTGTGGAGGGTAATTTAAAACCCGGGAAATACACCTCAAACCCGCTTGAGCTCCTTCCAAAACCCGCATTTACATGTAAACTGATAAACAGCTTTGTATTCTTTCGTTTCGCCATCTTGACCCTGTCCGACATGGAAACATCCCTGTCGGCCGATCTCGTAAGCAGGACACTGATATTTTTCGACCTGTCCAGCTCCTTTTTCAGCAGCTTGGCAATGGCAAGGGTTACATCCTTTTCATAAAATTTCTTGGTTAACCTTACACCTTTGTCCCGGCCTCCGTGCGCCGGATCCACTACAACCGAATGGCGGTTCTTTGCCATAGAGCTTGGCAGTGGAAAAACCAAGAATATCAACAAAACAAAAAATGTCGTCTTACAAAATAGTCTATTCATCGATATTGTGCCCTTCTACGAAACCCTTTCAAAATATGGAAATGAGGACCACAGAATTTGCCCCCAACAACTGTAGGGTCGGGTTTTATACCCGACCGTCGCGCAAACGGTGGCATATAAAATGCCACCCTACAACGGCGTACGCGCTTAATACAGTAAGTCAGCACAGGCTGTCAATAGTTAACCCTCTTTCCCATGGATTCTTTTCTTCTCTTGCTTTAAAAACAACCCCCTGATTCTTTCAACAAACAGTACGCTTTTCAGCTTCTTGAGTTCAGAGACCAGTTCATTGAAATGTTTAAGATCATTTACCTCTATTTCAAAATCCAGGATTGCCTGCTTTTCCGGGGTTATGTCAACATTGGCGTGACTTATATTGACATCTTTAGTCGATATAACGGAACTGACCTCGGCCAGCAGTCCTTTTTTGTCACTGCAGGTAACCTTTATGTGAACCGGATATGCATGTTTCTCCTTGATGTTCCATTGAACATCGGTCAACCTTTCAGGGGGTATCTCTTGCACCATGGAACAATTTGCCGCATGAACGGTTATTCCTCTCCCCCTGGAAACATAACCCACGATACTGTCGCCGGGAAGTGGATCGCAACACTTGGCAAATCTCACCATAACGTCATCAATTCCGGTGATTGAGATTCCCGCCGTGGCAGGTTTTGTCGATTTCTTCTTTGCCTTCTCCAAGGCAACATCAACGACCTTTCTTTTTTCCCCAGGCAGAAAACGGTTGACTATCTGCCTCGCGGATAACTTTCCATAACCTACGATCGCCATCAGGTCATCAATTGTATTTATTGTATATTCCTTGCAAATCTTTTTAAATTCGTCAGCTTTGACGACCTGATTGAGTTTCAGGCTATGTTTCTTAAACTCCTTCTCAAGAATTTCCTTGCCAAACGAGATGCTCCTTTTTCGCTCTTCGGTCTTTATCCAGTGTTTTATCCTCGATATCGCCTTCGATGTAACGACATATTTCAGCCAGTCCTTGCTGGGATGATGTCCCTGCTGGGTCATAATCTCAACGGTATCGCCATTTTTAAGCTTGTATCTAAGAGGAACTATGCTTCTGTTAACCCTGGCGCCTGTGCATTGATTGCCGACATCCGTATGGATGCTGTAAGCAAAATCTATAGGCGTGGCTCCCTTGGGAAAAGCCTTTACATCACCCTGAGGAGTAAACACATAAACTTCATCAGGGAAGAGGGCAAGCTTCAGGTTTTGCATAAATTCCCTGGGATCTTTCAGTTCCTGCTGAACTTCAAGCAGATCTCTCACCCTCTTTATCTGTTCATCCTCACCCTCTTTAGACGTGCCTTCCTCCTCTTTATATTTCCAGTGAGCCGCTATCCCCTTCTCCGCCCATTCATGCATGGCCCTTGTCCTGATCTGGATTTCCACCCTTTCGCCATGGGGCCCTATAACCGTCGTATGCAGAGATTGATAGCCATTGGCTTTCGGCATGCCTATATAATCCTTGAAACGCCCCGGAACCGGTTTCCAGAGGGAATGAACAACGCTCAGCGCCTCATAACATTTCTTTTCTTTATTGGAAGTGAGTATTATCCTGAAGGCTGTAAGATCATAAACTTCATCAAAGCTTATACGCTGATCCTCCATCTTTTTGAAGATACCGTAAAAATGTTTTTCCCTGCCCTCAACCTTACATCTCATCCCATAGTTAAGCATCTCCTTCCGAATTATATTTTTTACCTCATCTGTATACTTCCCCCTCCTTTCTCTCCCTTCCATAACCTGTCCGGCCAGTTCATGATACTCCCCGGGATGGAGGTACTTGAATGAAAGGTCCTCCAACTCCATCTTCATCCAGTTGACGCCAAGACGGTTAGCCAGAGGCGCGTACAACTCAATAGTCTCTCTGGCAATAAATTGCTGTTTTTCCGGTGTCTGGAACTCCAGGGTTCTCATATTGTGAATCCTGTCTGCCAGTTTGATAAGCAGTATCCTGATATCGGAAGACATCGCCAGAATCATTTTCCTGAAATTCTCTGCCTGCTCTTCTTCCCTATCCCCGAAGTTTATCTTGCTTATCTTGGTCAGTCCATCCACAAGGAAGGAAACATCCTTCCCAAAGGCATTCTCTATCTGGTCGAGCGTAGTCAGGGTATCTTCCACTGTGTCATGGAGCAAGCCAGTCACTATGGTTGCCGAATCCAGATTCATATCGGCGAGGATTCCCGCAACCTCCATAGGATGTGTCAGGTAAGGCTCTCCGGACAGGCGGACCTGCCCCCGATGAACGGCAGCGGAAAAAATATACGCCTTCTCGATCATCTCCACATCCTCTGAAGACAGATATTCTCCCGCTTTATCAAGTATGTCGGTTATACGTATCATTTAAATTAACGCCCTTCGGGCGGGTAAAAGGTTAAAGGTCAAGGGTCAAAGGCACAGAGGCACTAAGTTATCCGCAGATTACGCAGATTTTCGCAGATTTGCACGTTGGGTTTCGTCCCTCAACCCAACCTACAATCTCCTTACTCCTTACTCCCTACTGCCTACTGATCTCCCCCTGCACCCAGCCCGTGATAAACTTTTCCACTTCATACAGCGAGAGTACTTCGACCTCGCCTGATTTTCTGATCTTGACCTCCACCTTACCCTCGGCAAGTTTTTTGGGGCCTATAGTAACCCTGAGCGGAATTCCGATCAGGTCGGCATCATTGAATTTCACCCCTGCCCTTTCATCCCTGTCATCAAGGATAACCTCTATCCCCTTATCCATGAGATTTTGGTAAAGGCTTTCGGCCGTCTTCAAGAGTTCCTCATTATTTACATTAACAGGCGTTATAATCACCTGAAAGGGTGCTATCGACACGGGCCATATAATTCCGTTATCATCATAATTCTGCTCTATGCTTGCCGCGACCGTCCTCCCTATACCGATCCCGTAACACCCCATGACCATATATTTTTCCTTGCCGTCCTTGTCCAGATAGGTGGCCTTCATCGCCTTGCTGTACTTTGTCCCCAGCTTAAAGACATGACCCACCTCAATACCTCTGGCAATCTTGATGGGGCTCTCACAGCGGGGGCAATTATCCGTTTCCTTGATAAGCCTCAGATCCGCAAATTCAGTCACCTCAAAATCTCTTCCGATATTGGCATTCTTTATGTGATAATTTCCTTTATTCGCCCCCACGACACAATTGGCCATATTTATAAAGGAATAATCCGCGACAATCTTTGACTTTATGTTGATGGGTCCAGCAAATCCCCTTGGAGAATTCGTTACTTCATAAATAATATCGTCGGTCGCCAGCTCCAGGGAATCACACCCAAGATAACTTCTAAGTTTTGCTTCATTTATCTCCTCATCCCCTCTCACAAGAACTGCAACGGGTGAATCATCGGCCATGTATATCAACGTCTTCACCACATCCTGCG
>JADFWA010000195.1 GCA_015222855.1 Pseudomonadota bacterium
ACATCACCAATGACTACTTCAACAATATTCATCAGGGAAATCTTTCCAAGATCCTGGATCAGATGCCGACCGAGAGGCTATTGCCCAAGTATCTCCCATCTGAGGGGTCTGACGACCGGAAAAAATTGCCCAACCGTATCACAGAAATCTTCTTGCGCGACAGGATCGCTACTTCTTTAGGTCTTCAACAGCTTGATCTCTTTTTGGGCCATATTTTGAATACCCTTTATCATCAGTCGGATGAGCTCCCGAAAGAGGACCTGCGGTTGTTGCTGAGTTATAATCCTCAAAAGGTAATAACGCCGATCTATCCTACAAAGAAAGGTGTATCAGACGTTATCCATCTCGGAAACAAGGGATTCAATCTGGTCAAGCTGAACAGTTATGGCCTCCCGGTTCCCCCTGGTTTCATTATTACTACCGAAGTTTTCAGATGCCGTAAGATTGTTGATCGCTACATACGTGCGAAGAAAAACTTCGAGGAACAGGTGGCTCTTGAGTTAGCCACTCTTGAAAAATTGACCGGAAAGACCTTTGGTGACCATTATAATCCTTTGATTCTAGCAGTAAGGAGCGGTTCTGCTATTCCTCAGCCTGGGATGATGGACACGTTCCTTGATGTGGGGATCAATGAAAATATCGTTCATGGAATGGTTAAGCAGACAGGCAATGAGTGGTTCAGTTGGGATACCTACCGGCGATTTCTCCAGTCTTACGGTATGGCTTTCGGCATGGAAAGAGATGTGTTCGATGATATCATCGTTGATTTTAAGAAACGTTTAGGCGTTCCTTTCAAAAAAGATTTTTCCGGACAGCAGATGAAGGACATTACCTTGGCTTACAAGTCGTTGATCCTTGACAACGGCATAAAAATCAAGGAATCTCCTTTTGAGCAACTCCTTGTTGCTATCAGGAAGGTTTTTGATTCCTGGCATACACCTAAAGCTGAAACCTATCGTAAAATTATGGGCATCTCCGATGACTGGGGCACTGCTGTAACAGTTCAGACCATGGTATTTGGCAATTTATCCCGGAAATCCGGTGCAGGGGTCTTTTTTACTCACAGCCCCAGATGGCCAGGGAATACGCTCATATTATGGGGCGATTTCACCCTTGGGAATCAAGGCGAGGATGTGGTTGCAGGCCTGGTGAGGACCCTTCCTATTTCAAGAGAACAAGCAAAGATCGAGAAAAGGTTGTGTGATGCTACGCTTGAATCCATGTTTCCAAAGGTGTATTCTAAAATGAGAGAATGGGCAAAAGAGCTGGTTTATAAGAGAAAATGGAGCCCCCAGGAGATCGAATTTACGTTTGAAAGTCCTGACATAAAAGACCTGTATTCTCTCCAGACCCGTAATATGGTCATAAGAGAGAGAGAGAAGGTCTACTCCTTCGATATCGAAGAGAGGACCTCTGCTAAATTTTTAGGGCACGGGATAGGAGTAAGTGGAGGTGCTATGACAGGAAGGGCTGTGTTCAGTCTGGAAGAAATCCAACACTGGCGAAATACAGAACCAGGGGCATCCCTGGTCCTTATCAGAAACGACACTGTTCCTGATGACATCAAGGAAGTCAATGAGGCTGATGGCCTGCTCACCGCCCGGGGAGGCTCCACCTCACATGCTGCGATTGTGGCCCACAGGCTAGGCAAGACCTGTGTCGTGGGATGTGCAGACCTCGTTTGCATGGAGAAGGAAAAGACCTGCTTATTGGATGGGAAAAAGCTGAAAACAGGAGACTGGATAAGCATCGATGGCATGGATGGATCTATCTACTCAGGTCAAATAAAGATCAAAGAAATAGAAAGGGACTAAGATGGAAAATATCTCAAAAAATGAGGATAATAACAGCTCCAAATTGGGCATCAATGGCCTTGGAAGAATTGGGAAACTGACGTTGTGGCACCATGTTGCGCGGAAGTATTTTAATGAAATAGTGGTCAACTTGGGACGAGATGTTGGTACCTCGCTAAGGGATATCGCACATTACCTGGAAAGAGATTCTACTTACGGATCTCTTGGTGGTTACCTTTATGGATACAAGGGAAAGAAAGTGA
>JADFWA010000196.1 GCA_015222855.1 Pseudomonadota bacterium
CCCAGGATCAGGATAAATTGGTAGATGAATATTTAGAAAAGGTGGTGGCATAATGAAGAATTTGAAAGTAGCCCGGCGTTATGCCAAGGCACTTCTGATTATCGGCAAAGAGGATGATAAGGCTGAGACCTATAAAGAAGAACTTGATCGATTTTCAGATTTAATTGCGAGTGAAAAAGAGCTTGAGCAGGCAATTACCAACCCGCTTTACGATGTGGGAGGTCGTAAAAAGGTTTTGCAGGCGATAATTGATAAGGTAAATATTTCCAAAGTCATGGCATCTTTCCTGCTTTTGCTGTTTGACAAAGGACGGTTTGGATTTCTAAGTGATATCAATGAGTTTTATAAAAAACTGGCTGATGAATTAAAAGGCGTTGTGCGTGCCAGTCTGGTTTCGGCCACTGAATTGTCATCCGAAACCGTTGAAAAAATCCGTACTACCCTGTCGAAAAAGACAGGTAAAGATATTATTTTAGAGGTTGAACAAGACCCCAGCCTTATAGGGGGGATTGTCTCCCGAATAGGTGATCTTGTTTTGGACGGTAGCATCAAAACACAATTACTCAATATGAGAGAATCTTTAAAAAGGGGTGAGAGTGTATAATGGAACTAAAAGCTGAAGAAATAAGTCAGATCATTAAGGAACAGATTACGGATTACGACAAGAAAGTTGAATTGAGTGAAACAGGGGTTGTTTTGTCGGTGGGTGATGGTATTGCCAGAGTGTATGGTCTGGAAAAGGTTATGGCCATGGAGCTGGTTGAATTCCCGGGTGGCATTTTTGGCCTTGTGCTGAACCTTGAGGAAGATAACGTAGGCATTGCCGTTATGGGTGACGACTTCGATATCAAAGAAGGTGATATGGTCAAGCGGACCGGCCGAATTGCTGAGGTTCCTGTGGGGAAAGGTGTCCTTGGGCGGGTGCTTTCGGCAGTTGGTGAACCTCTGGATGGCAAGGGACCGATAGATACCAAAGAAACCAGAAGGGTCGAGATGGTTGCGCCGGGTGTTATTGACAGAAAGGGTGTGCATGAACCCATGTATACCGGAGCAAAAGCTATTGATGCCATGACACCGGTTGGCCGCGGCCAGCGGGAGCTTGTCATTGGTGACCGCCAGATCGGCAAAACAGCTCTTGTGGTGGATGCCATCATTAACCAGAAAGATACGGATGTTTACTGCATTTATGTGGCCTGCGGCCAGAAAAAATCGACGGTTGCCCAGGTCGTTGCCGCCCTTGAAAAACACGGAGCCATGGAATATACGACTGTTATTGCAGCCTGTGCCAGCGACCCGGCAACATTGCAGTATATCGCTCCTTATTCGGGATGTGCCATGGGGGAATATTTCCGGGACAATAAGATGCATGCGCTCATCATTTATGATGACCTTTCAAAACAAGCGGCGTCATATCGCCAGGTTTCGCTTCTTTTAAGACGTCCACCAGGTCGTGAAGCTTACCCAGGCGATATTTTTTATAATCACTCCCGCCTGCTTGAACGAGCCTCTAAGCTCAACGACGAGCTGGGCGCCGGTTCTCTGACAGCGCTTCCGATTATTGAAACCCAGGCCGGTGATGTTTCAGCATATATTCCGACAAATGTTATTTCCATTACCGACGGGCAGATCTTTCTTGAGCCCAGTCTGTTCTTTGCAGGTGTTAGGCCTGCAATTAATGTCGGACTTTCTGTGTCTCGCGTGGGTGGTGCGGCTCAGGTCAAAGCCATGAAACAGGTGGCCGGTACACTGCGGCTTGATCTGGCCCAGTTCCGTGAACTTGAAGCGTTTGCCGCTTTTGGAAGCGACCTGGATAAGGCGACTCAGGCACAGCTTGCTCGTGGAGAAAGGCTCGTTGAGATTTTGAAGCAACCGCAGTTTCAACCGCTCTCGGTTGAAAGACAGGTGACAATACTCTATGCGGGTACAAAAGGTTTTCTCGACAAATATCCTGTTAATGTTTTAGGGAAATATGAGGCCGGGCTGTACCCTTTTATTGAAGACAGGTATGCTCATATTTTTACTGAAATTGCGGAGAAACAAGAGATATCAGATGAGCTTGACAAAGTTATGACCGAGGCATTGAACGCTTATGACGAGGAGTTCAAGGATACAATAAAATAGTTATTTGTTGATTTGTATAACAGGCAATTGAATAGTATAGAAATTTCCTTTTTTTTAAGTCCGCCGAAGGTGGACGTTTCGTAGAATCGCGAAGCGATTGTATAACTTGATAGTATAGGAATTTCCTTTTTTGGACACAGATGAACACAGATTATAAAGATTCTTAAATTGCAAAATAACAA
>JADFWA010000197.1 GCA_015222855.1 Pseudomonadota bacterium
ATTTCCGGTACCGATACATGGAAGTAATTTACATCTACCCTTCCGCTCACATCAAACCAGATTTTGACAAAGAGATCAGGATTGTCCTGGCTTCCCCAGGTCACATCAGAAGGGCTGGCATAGAAATGACCCCAGATCACCCGATCCCCCCGGGAGGTGGTGTCTTCTCCACCTTTTTGCCAGACCGCCTCGATGGGACCTTTTTCTTCAGTATTGATAACTGCTCTTATCCAGAGGTCGGAGGTGACCATATAGCCGTTGATGGAAGCGAAATCAATACCTGGCGGCAAACCGTCGGGCAAGATGCCTGAAAAAGTTTTATCCGGAAAAGAGCTAACACCTTTGTATTCGCCGGTATAGGGATCGTAATTGAAGGTTGGCAGGTAATGCCGAATACTGAGCGGATCGTCAAAAAACTCGCTGAAATCGACACGGGTCAAGTTGTCGCCAATTTCTACGGGTCTTCTATTCTCAAGCGAATCCTTTATCTTCTCAAGGCTATTCCCAAATTCCAACTCTTCTGCTTCGTCTTCAGGATCAAGGGCTATCAGATCATCCCACTGATCGTCGGTTTCTTGCCTGATAAAAGTAGAAGCCGCATCATAACTGTCGATGGCCGCAAGGAGGGCTTCCCGTGCATCTCCGATTGTGGCGCCGCCATCAGCTAAGAGCTTGAGGAAGTCTGGGTACGTGTCGAGCAGGTCGGTATTGATATTGAACAGATCGCTGTTTATTTTATTTGCAATCTCGTCGATATCCACATCGATATCATATGAGGATATGATCAAGAGCGTTGCATTTACAGCATGAAGGAATGACTTGTACAGAAGCACGTCACCGTAATCTACTTCAATGTTATGATACTCTCCAGTCTCAGCGGCTGTTAAGGTTAAATTGAAATATTCAGCGATAACAGAAAGATTCGCCAGCACCCCCTCAATTTCGGGAACAATGACAGATCGTAAAAAATCCTGAATCGCTTGCCCGGACGGCGCGTCTGGTGGCAACAAAAGATTGCCCTCCGCATCTTCAGGTATCGAAGCTGACCAGTCGAATATGTCTCTCCCTTCATGGCTTACCCCGAATCCGTCCAGAAGTTCCTTCACGTTTTCAATAGGAGGACCATAGGTATAGGTAACGGTGTCATCCAGGAGGGCCAGCACACGTGTGACAGCGAAAAACAAATTGGCCTCAGGATCGCCGGAATCGGCGGTGACCGCCTGCTGGAACTTTTGATTAGCCGCAAGGAGCCCGGAATAGGTTGGGTTGCCGTTGTTAAAGAGCAAGGCACGCCCTTGGGCAACAAGGGCTTGTGACTCAGGCGAAGCATGAGCGGTAACTGTTACACACAATAGGAATACGGCCAGAAAAACAACCGTGGTAAGCTTGTACATTTTCTTCTCCATTAGTCGTAACCTCCTTTGATTTTCTTTTTCTCTTTGATCCAAAACATATATTTTGTGCTCACGGAATACTGGGTCTTAGGAAAACATCCGTGGTCAGACGGAGTCCCTTCCATTGTTTTTCAGGTGTCTTCAGTATAAACTGTCGATCTGTTGTTATGAGACCCTCCTCAGGGAGCATTCTGAGCTGATCCGTCGTGAGAACCCTGGAACCCGATACCACCCTGACATCCCCTTTGAAAAGAATATCTCGCTTTTTTAAACGAATGGATGCCGAGGATGCCGAAATCTGGGTCACCACAAATTGTTCATCATGCAGCTTCACACAAACCGGTTCCATCACAATAGAAGAAATTCGCTTTATCGGAAACGAGGGCATGGTCTCCCTTGAAAAAACAGCTTTGAACGTCAAATCTTGCCAATCGTCAGACTTATCTTCAGGCAGACTACGCCTTCCATACAGATGGATAAAGGCATTCTCAAGTATGGCCTCATTTATCAGGCTGAACCTGAAAAAACCAAGTTTCTTATTCTGGATGCTGAACCTGTCAGCCTTTATCGAGATGACTCTTTTGCCGTCATGGTTGCTGTCAAAGCGAAACCCCCGGATTTCATGTCGGGGTCCTATGTGTCGATAGTCTGAAATGCCCTCACGATGATTTTCAACATTTGAAACGCGGTGATGGTAATAAAGAATTATCGGACCAGCAACACAAACCACCAGCAACACGCCCAAAAAAATCTTTAATATTTTGAAATTACCTCTTCGAAGCACTTTTATTCCAGTAAACACTTCCTGGGAACGGCTAAGTTTAACAGGATATACAGCAATTTTCAATGATACCATCTACAGAAAGTTGCTCAAGACTATCTGAACAGCCAATGTCCTGTCAGGAGCATGATCAACCAAAATCTCGGGTTTTCCTCCTCCTAATACATCGAATTAGCTGTGAAGGAGAAGGTTGTCTCTACCTCCAATATTCATGCCTTATGTATCTGTTGTCCATAATGGTAGTTCCCTGCTGGTCATAGGTGCCATCATCTGGTAAATCAGAATATACCTCAATGTCAGGCACAGATACATGGAAGAAGTTCACATCTACCCTTCCGCTCACATCAAACCAGATCTTGACAAATAGATCAGGATTATTTTCGCTGCCCCAGGTCACATCGGTTGGGCTCGCATAAAAATGACCCCAGACCACCTGATCGCCACGCGCAGTTGTATCCTGACCTCCTAAACGCCATAGCGCATCAATCGGGCCTTTCTCTACCGTATTGATTATGCTACCGATCCTCAAATCATTAATGGTTAAATATCCTGAAGGGTCGCCCGTCGGCCAATATCCCGCGGGGGGATATCCGTCTTCATAATTTTCTTCAGAATAACTCTGACCATTTTGATAATATTGCCTGATGTATCTCCTGTCCATGGTTGTGGTTCCATACTCATCCACAGTACCGTCA
>JADFWA010000198.1 GCA_015222855.1 Pseudomonadota bacterium
ACAGCGATGATATAAAGAGAGAAGCCCTGAACCATCCGCTGTTGCAAAAGGTCATGGATATGTTTGATGGCGCCGAGGTTCGTGAGGTTATTCCGAAAGGTAGTCAGGGTTGAGTTGTTAACCACTAAACTACTAAACCAACAATTAACGAGTCTTGCAACAAAAAATCAGGAGGTAGGTACATTGGCACAAAATATTGGAAATATAATGAAGCAAGCCCAGAAAATGCAGGCAAAGATGGCACGTCTCCAGGAAGAGATGGCATCCAGAACTGTCGAGGCGTCGGCTGGAGGGGGAATGGTAACCGCTGTCGTCAACGGAAAGTCTGAACTGGTGTCACTGAAAATTGAAAAAGAGGTTGTCGATCCCGAAGATATAGAGATGCTCCAGGATTTGATCGTGGCAGCCGTCAGTGAAGGAATACGCAATGCCCAGGAAATGGTTTCAGCAGAGATGGCGAAAATCACCGGCGGACTCAATATTCCCGGTTTGATGTAAAGGATTCTTTAAAATGACAGGCTATGCTCCTCCGATAAGACGACTGATTAAGGAACTCAGCAGGTTTCCTGGAATAGGAGAGAAAACCGCGACGAGGTTGGCCACATTTATCCTTCGTGCTTCTGATGATGACGCGAAAAGGCTTGCTGAAAGCATCATAGAGGTCAAGCGGAAAATCAGGTTCTGTTCCGTCTGCTTCAATCTTGCAGAGGGGGATCTTTGTGAGATATGCAGGGATACGGCAAGGGTCAGAAATACCATATGCGTCGTGGAAGACCCGAATTCACTGATAGCCATAGAGGAGAGCGGCAGCTTCAGGGGGATGTATCATGTCCTTCACGGTGTCCTGTCGCCACTTGATGGGATCGGACCGGAACATCTGAGACTGCGGGAACTTTTGGAAAGAATAGCAAACGATAATGTTGAGGAAATTATTATCGCTACCAATCCAAGCGTTCAGGGAGAATCGACCGCTCTGCTCATCACCAAACTCGTCGGGGAAAAAGGCGTAAAGGTTACCAGGATTGCCCTCGGTGTACCGGTAGGGGGAGACCTTAAATACATGGACAAGATGACTCTTTCAAAGGCTATCGAATTCCGCCGGGGAATGTAGGGCTATGGGTACAGTAAGAGAAATATCCTGCGAAACGATAATTGAAACAATCAGAAAACTCTTTATGGAGGCAAATACCGATCTTGGAGAGGATGTCCTGTCCGCCCTGAAGGAATCCATCAAATCAGAAGATTCAGAACTGGGACGGCACGTGCTTGAAAAGATCGTTGAAAATGCAGAAATCGCGAAGGAGGAATCCGCTCCCCTGTGTCAGGACACCGGCCTCGCGGTGGTTTTTATAGAACTTGGGCAGGATGTCCATATCGTGGGAGGAAATTTTTGTAATGCCATCCATAAAGGAGTAAAAAGGGCTTACATTGATGGTTTCTTGAGGAAATCTGTGTGTGATCCCCTGTCGAGGGAAAATACGGGTGATAACACTCCCGCGATAGTACATATTGAAATTGTAGAGGGCGACCGGATAAAGATAACCGCCATGCCGAAGGGTGGTGGAAGTGAAAACATGAGCAGTTGCGCAATGCTTGTACCATCGGCGGGACTCGAAGGGATAAAAAGATATATTGTAGAAAGCGTTGAGAAAGCCGGCCCCAACCCTTGCCCCCCAACAATTATAGGAGTGGGCATAGGTGGGTCTATTGAACAATCGTCCATTCTCGCCAAAAAGGCACTCCTGAGACCTCTCGGGGAAAAGAATCAAAGTGATAGCCGGTTAGCAAAACTGGAGGAAGAAATCCTTGAGGAGATAAACAGGCTTGGCATAGGTCCCCAGGGATATGGCGGGAGGATAACATCGCTTGCCGTGCATATAGAGATGATGCCCTGCCACATAGCAAGCCTGCCCGTTGCGGTAAATATCCAGTGTCATGTTGCGAGGCATAAGGAAGCCACAATTTGAAAATGAAAAAATTTATCAGGATCAATACCCCCCTCACAGATAAAGTATGTGATGAGCTGAATACAGGCGATATGGTCTTGTTGAGCGGTGAGGTCTACACTGGAAGGGATGTGGCCCACAGGAAGTTGTTCGAAGCCATACTCCACGGCGACAGGCTTCCCGTCAATCTGGAGGGTGAAACCATATTTTATGCGGCCCCCACTCCCACCAGACCGGATCGACTCATAGGTTCCGTTGGCCCCACAACAAGCTTGCGAATGGACAAATATTCCCCGAAGTTGATGGAAATGGGACTCAAGGGAATGATCGGAAAAGGGAAACGCTCCCCTGAGGTAATGGAGGCCATTAAAAAATTCAAGGCAATATACTTCGGGGCCATCGGAGGTGTCGCGGCCCTGACATCTCGATATGTAAAGAAAGCCGTGGTTGCCGCCTATGATGAACTTGGGCCCGAGGCGATGATGCGATTGGAGATAGTGGATCTCCCCCTGGTGGTCATAAATGACACCAAAGGAAGGGATCTTTACGATGAAGCCGTCAAGAGGCACAGAATTCATTTCTCAGAGTAAAGTTTTTTAAATAAATTGTTGACATGAAAGTTTGATTATTATAGGAGAATAGCCTTTATTTGATAATAATCCAATCTGCGGGAGAATTGTTTGATGATTGAAATAAGGTGGCACGGAAGAGGTGGACAGGGAGCGGTAACATCCATAGAGATGCTGGCGCTGGCTGCTATTGAGGAGGGTAAGTTTGCCCAAGGCTTTCCGAGCTTCGGCCCGGAGAGGAGAGGTGCGCCGGTGGCTGCATTTAACCGGGTTGATGACAAGCAGATAAAGATAAGATCCGGCATCTACAAACCCGATGTGGTGGTTGTCCTTGATCCCGGTCTTATCGGCCTGATTGATGTCACTGAGGGGCTAAAGCCGGATGGCGTCCTCCTTGTAAATACGACAAAAACGGTGAAAGAGCTGAGGGAACAACTCGGTTTCCAGGGAAAGATCGCCACGGTAGACGCGAAAAAGATAGCCTGGGAGGAGTTGGGCGTTCCGATAACCAACACAACAATGCTCGGAGCTCTTCTCAAGGTGGCCCCGGCCGTAAAGCTGGACTCATTGAAGGCCCCCCTGGAGCATAGATTCGGAAAGATAGCAAAGAAGAATATCAACGCCCTGAAAAGGGCATATTCAGAAGTAAAGATAACTAAATCCTGAGGTATACCCATGGCAGAAGAAAGGTGGCAAGAGGTTAGTCCGGGTTGTATGGTATTTAAGCCTGGAAACGCGAGTGAGTATCATACGGGAAGCTGGAGAGCGGAGCGTCCCATATGGGATAATTCAAAATGCATCAAATGCGGCATCTGCTATATATTTTGTCCTGAGGCATGTGTCGGTCAGGATGCAGATGGATATTTTATGGCAGACCTGGATTACTGCAAGGGTTGCGGAATTTGCGCCCAGGAGTGCTGGCCAGGCGCCATAAAGATGGTTGAGGAGGGATAAGAATGGCTAAACGTGTTGGTATGGAAGTGGGAATAGCTGCGGCAGAAGCGGTTGGGTTGTGCAATATCGATGTGGCGGCTGTCTATCCTATTACTCCTCAGTCCCATATCGCGGAACACCTGTCCGAGATAGTAGCAGACGGCAGGATTGACGCAGAGTTTATTACTGTCGAGTCGGAACATTCATCCATAAGTTCTTTGTGCGGCGCTTCAGCGACGGGTGCGAGGGCATATACGGCAACCAGCTCCCAGGGTTTGATGCTGATGCATGAAATACTTCCCATCGTTTCCGCGATGAGGCTTCCCATCGTTATGGGAATAGCCAACCGGGCGGTGTCCGGCCCGCTCAATATATGGAACGACCACAGCGACATCATGCCACAGAGGGACTGCGGCTGGATTACAATGTTTGCTGAAAACGGTCAGGAAGTGGTGGACATGACCATCCAATCCTTCAAGATTGCAGAGCACAAAGATGCCATGCTGCCTGTCGCGCTGAATATTGATGGTTTTCAGTTGACACATATGGTTGAACCTGTAGAGTTTCCCACCCAGAGGGAAGTGAATAAATTTCTTCCAGATCGAAAACCATTTGCCACGCTTCATCCGGACAAGCCGTTAACCATGGGTGCATTTGCCCTGCCGGACATGTTTACAGAGGTTATGAAGGCCAAGGATGTTGCCCTTATAAACTCGAAGAAAGTTGTTCTGGAGGTATGGAAAGAGTGGGAAAAACAGTTTGGCCGTCGGTACAAGCCGGTGGAAACCTACAAAACAAAAGGGGCCGAAGTATTACTGATAACCATGGGTTCCATGGGAGAGACGGCCGAGGCAGCGATTGATGAACTGTGGAAGAAAGGAATGCCTGTCGGATTGGTAAAAATCAGGCTGTGGAGACCTTTTCCATTTGAGGAACTGAAGGCTGCCGTAGCCAGTGCAAAAGTATTGGCAGTCACCGACAGGGCTGTATCTTTTGGTGGAACAGGCGGGCCTGTTTGCCTGGAAGTGAAATCCACTTTTTATCATGATAAAGATCGACCGCTTATAGCTGGTTATATCATAGGTCTCGGCGGACGTGACGTTACTGTGGAAGATTTCATAAAGATGGCAGAGGGCGCCCTTGAGGCTGGAAAGAAGGGACTCAAAGAAGAATACGAAATTTACGGGGTGAGGGGATAATGAATATTGTAGAAAACTTTGACTTGTTTGTCCCGAGATTGATTGATAAAAAGGAATACTTTTCTTGTGGGCACCGTTCATGCCAGGGGTGCGGAGAGGCCCTTGCCATTCGCCTGATGTGCAAGGCTCTGGGTGAAGATGTGGTGATTTCTAACGCGACTGGCTGCATGGAAATCGTTTCAAGTATGTACCCCACAACTGCCTGGGAATTGCCATGGATACATGTTGCATTTGAGAATGCCGCGGCGGTGGGTTCAGGTATTGAGGCGGGATTGAAGGTCCTCCGGCGCAAGGGAAAAATCGCGGACCGTGATATTAAGTCTGTGGCCATTGCGGGGGATGGTGGTACCGTGGACATCGGGTTTCAGGCCCTTTCCGGAGCAATGGAGAGGGGTCATGATATGCTTTTTGTCTGTCTTGACAATGAGGCGTATATGAATACCGGAATGCAGCGTTCCAGCGCCACGCCGATGGGAGCATGGACGACCACTTCGCCTCCCGGTGACGCGAGTTCCGGCCAGAAGACATGGAAAAAGAATGTCCCGGAGATCATGGTGGCCCACAATGTGTCTTACGTGGCCACGGCATGTCCAAGCTATCCCCTGGACTTTATGAGGAAAGTGGAAAAGGCGAAGAAGGTAAAAGGCCCCGCCTATATCCACTGCCTTTCTGTATGCCCCACCGGATGGAGAATGGCATCGAATATAACCATCAAGGTAGGCCGCATGGCGGTAGAAACGGGTGTCTTCCCTCTTTATGAGGTGGAAAACGGAAAATACAAAATCACAGTCGATATGCCGGAGCCGCTTCGGCCCGTGGAAGATTATCTGAAGCTGCAGGGCCGGTTCAGGCATCTCACGCCAGCCGAAATAAATACAATCCAGGAGAGGGTGAATCTGGAGTACGAAAAATTGAAGAACAAAGTGGACAGCTTACAGTCATGGGAAGAATTAGCGTAACCTGAGACTTTAAACCTGAAAAGGATAAGGTGACATAAGAATGGGTACAGTTTCATTTAGCAGTTGGAACGGCAAGATCGTGGATAACAGGAAAGGCAAGAAAAAGGCCGTGGATGTTAAGATTCCTGCCTTGGACACAGCGGCCCTGATGGGCTGGAATGGTCTCGTGGTTATGGACCCGGATGCAGACGTCATATCCCTGACCATCAATTATCTGGAGGAAGCAAGGAAACTCTCCTGCGGCGAATGTTCGGTCTGCAGGATAGGGATAGACAGGCTTCTGGATATCTTTGAAAAGATGGGGTCAGGTGAAGGTGATAAAAGAAATATTCCCGAGGCTCAAGAGATCGTCAAAGGAGTATCCGCAAACAGCAAGTGCAATTTCGGCCGGTCTGTCCTGTTCCCTGTACTGGATGCCGTCAAATATTACAAACCGGATTTTCTGGCCTTCTCTAAAGGTGAAAGGGAACTGAAGACAAGGGAATACTCATCTGCCGTTACCGCTCCCTGTATGGAGGCCTGTCCGGCCACGCTGGATATCCCGGGCTATATCGAGCTTATCAAAAACTCCAGGTTTGGTGAGTCGCTCAATGTGATTCGCGAAAAATGTATCCTTCCCGGTGTTGTGGGGCGTGTCTGCACCCACCCATGTGAAGATGCCTGTGTGCGCAAAGACATAGATGAATCACTTTCCATCAGGTTACTGAAGAGGATGGCGGCCGACTATGAGCTCAAGGAGGGTGGCAGTCCGATTACGGAAGCTGCCGAGGGAAAGGAAGAAAAGGTTGCCGTTATCGGGTCGGGTCCGGCAGGACTGGCCGCGGCCTATAACCTTCGCCTGATGGGATACCAGGTTACCATTTTTGAATCTCTGCCCCAGGCGGGTGGAATGGCCGCGGTGGGAATTCCCGATTATCGTCTCCCCCGTGATATCCTCAATCATGAAATAGATATTATCAAGCGGGCGGGTGTAGAGTTAAAACTGAACACCAAAATAGAAAAGCTCAATCTGAAAGATCTCGAGAAGAAAGGCTATAAGGCGGTATTCCTCGCCGTCGGCGCCCATACAGGAACCAGGATCGGCGCCGAGGGGGAAGATAAAGGATACGAAGGTCTTGTTGACGGCGTGGAGTTCTTAAGAGAATTAAACCTTGGCGGGAAGGTTCAGCCCGAAAAGAAGGTGGTTATTGTGGGCGGAGGTAATACCGCTTTAGACTGCGCGCGCAGTTGCACCAGGCTCGGCTTTGACGACGTGGAGATCGTCTACAGGAGGTCGAGGATTGAGATGCCGGCAAGTGACGAAGAGATAGAAGAAGCTGAAAAAGAGGGCGTGAAATTTAACTTTCTTATGACGCCTGTGAAGATACTGGCAAAAGACGGAAAGGTTACAGGTGTCGAATGTATAAAAATGAAACTGGGCAAGCCTGACGAAAGCGGAAGGCGAAGGCCGGTTCCTGTTAAGGGGTCTGAATTCAAGATGGCTACAGACATGCTTATTCCCGCCGTCGGTCAGAGGCCTGATCTGCCGGCAATGTCCGGTAAGGACAGTGTCAAAGTTACCGACTGGGGAACGATTGAAGCTGACCCGGTGAGCTATAAGACAAGCATCGAAGGTGTATTTGCGGGCGGAGACTGCGTTACCGGTCCGGCCACCCTTATCGAGGCGCTGGATATGGGAAATAAGGTGGCTCGAAGCATAGATTGTTACCTCAGGGGAGAAAGTTTAGAAGGAGATATCTCCTTTGAAGATATCGGCACAAAGGAACAAAGGGAGCAGGGCTTGATTGCAAAGAAGGCGGCCTGTGAGGTTGAACTTCTGGATGTAGATAAACGAAGTGAAGGTTTCGCGGAAGTGGAAGGCGGCTACAGCGCCTCCGAAGCCATGCAGGAAGCCGAACGCTGCCTCAGGTGTTACAGAATCATGGTCTGGGAAAAGGCTGGTTAATCAGATCAAAACTTTGAACTTTGAACTTTGAACTTTGAACTCGATTATGGGGATTACAATGGTAAACATAATTATAGACGGACGTAAGGTCAAGGCAAACGAAGGGTCTACAATATTGCAAAATGCCAGGGAATTGAAATTAGATATCCCTACCCTCTGCTATCATGAAGAACTGAGTCCCTTTGGTTCCTGCCGCTTGTGTACGGTGGAAGTGAAGACAAACGGTAAGTGGAAGTTCACAACCTCATGCGATACCGTAGTCGAAGAGGGGATGGAGATAAAAACAGATTCAGATAAAGTGAAAGAAAGCAGGAAACTGGCAGCGGAACTCTTTTATTATAAGTACCCTACAACTGAATCGGTTCAGGATGTGGCCCGGAAGCTGGGGGTCGAGGTGTCAGAGGCAAAAGCAGACGGCCATGATTGTATCCTTTGTGGATTGTGTGTGAGGGCGTGCAGGGAGATAGTTGACGTTAGCGCGCTTACATTCAAGGACAGGGGACTTGGCCGTGATATAGATGAACCTGAAATTCAATTCGATCCGAAACTCTGTATAGGTTGCGGTTCCTGTGCCTATGTCTGTCCGACCGGATATGTGAAGATGGAGACGGTTGCCGACAAACGGATTATCTGGGATAAGGCTTTCAAGATGGCAGCCTGCAGTGTATGCGGAAAATATTTCGCCCCGCAGGATCAGCTTGAATATATAAGCAGGAAAACAGGTGTATCGGTGAGCAAGCTGTCAACATGTGTAGATTGTAGATAAACATAAACTATCGGCTAAGGGCTAAGGGTGAAGGGCTAAAGGGTTCTTCCTCTTGTCCTTGGCTTTTTACTTTAAATATTCCCCAGTAGCTCAGCTGGTAGAGCAAATGGCTGTTAACCATTGGGTCCGTGGTTCGAGTCCGCGCTGGGGAGCCAGAATATTAAAGGCTCAATCTGAAAAGATTGGGCCTTATTATTATATGAGTTTCCAATGTGGTATGTATATATCTGTGACAAAAAAGGTCAGCTCTACACCGGAATAACAACTGACTTAGAGCATCGAATGAAACAGCATCAGGCAAATCTACTTTATTCCGAAGCTTATGAAAATAAGCATGAGGCAGCCATAAGGGAGCATCAAATTAAAGGGTGGCGTCGGGAAAAGAAGATAAATCTGATCAAGAAAGGATATTAGGTCTGTGGGTGAGCTTGCCATGGGTATTGCTGATCAGCAAAAATCTCACGGGACTATGCCTGCGATTCCGGAAGGTTGAGCAGGAAGCGCCATACCGGCACAACATCTATCTTCCCGGCGTCGACTTTTATCTCTTCCTCTTCATTCCGCGTTACAATCGTACCGGTCTTCAGACCCAACTCAGCCATGGCTTCGCTCAAAGCCGTTACTTCCCGTTTCCTGGTTTGTGGTCCGGCCATTGATTCACAAACCTGGAC
>JADFWA010000199.1 GCA_015222855.1 Pseudomonadota bacterium
AATAGAAATAATGCCAGGGCACAGGAAGCTTTGGATAGTAAAAAGGTTACAACTCAGGGAACCCCCTGGAATCCTGCCGGCAGGGATAGTGATTTTCCGCTGGTACTGGAGGTAATGAAACTAATTGAGTAGTGAAATAGAATAACTACGCATTATCCTGAAGAACTTAATTTATAAATCAGAACCAATAATAATTAAAACATGAAAAAAATCCTATTAACGAGTTTATCTCTTTTATTCATAAGTTCTTATGTGCAGGCTGAAGACTTTCTTGCTGGTGCTGCGTCACGCAGTATTATGCCTACTATGGAAATGGTAAACAATTCAATCCACAGCAATATGACTGTTCGTTTTGACGAACTGGGTAGTCCGATAAATACAAAGGCGTTGGCTTTAACATTCGGCGACAAAAATATTGTACTTATTGCATTGGATATCTCCGGAGTAAAGAATTCTCATTCCGATCCTATGAGAAAAGCTATTGCCGCTGGCATTGGTGTGAATCCTGATGAAATTATCCTGAGTGCTTCACACAGCCATTCAACACCATTTCTTGAACCTATGGATGGACCGCATCCATATTTTGATTTTGTCCTCAGGCAATCAGTGGAGGCAGCAAAGGAAGCATGGAAATCGCTCAGACCGGCGCGTTTCGGACATGATGTAATCTATGTTGTTGGCGCATCGTTTAATACCCGGGTTCCTATGCCTGACGGCGGAGTAAAGTTTACCCGCGATTTTCGGGAAGGACTGGCTTCGGGCAGACCAATTGATCCACGCCTGAATATAATACGTTTTGATGATGAGAACGGGAAACCGATTGCCGGCTGGGTTCGTTTTGCAACACATCCTGCCTGTGTGATTTTTAATACCCCTATCTCGGGAGAATATCCCGGCTACCTGACCGAACGTCTCAGCGAAACTGTTGCCGGCGGCACCCCTGTTCTCTTTGGTTACGGCGCTTCCGGTGATTTGAACTGCATCCCAATGTTCGGCAGTGAAAGTGATTCCCGCAATCTGGGCAGGCAGCTTGCCGATCTCGTGGCACCGGCCTTTGAAAAGATACATACTAAAAAACCGCGACGATTCCTTTATGGCAACCGGACAGTTGATCTTCCACTTGATCCTGCGCCTTCAATTGAAATATTGGATAAAGAGATCGAAGAGATTAAAACGTTCATCAAGGCGCTTGATACTAACCCGGAACTGGAATGGGTTATGGGCATCAACTGCAAAAAAAAATGGCCGGTAAAAAACAAAATCAATCACGTTAAACCATTGGCAGAATGGGCAGAGCTTATGAAACAGGCGCTCAAATCCGGCAGGAAGTTTCCCTTAACCTGGCCGTCTGAGATTACTGCCTTGATTATTGATGATATGGGCCTGGTATTTTATCCCGGTGAACCGTTTGCGGAACTTGGTTTCGCCTTATCGGCTCAAAGCCCCCTTAAAGAGACACTGCTTATGGGGATGAGCAATGGAGCAAATGGATATATCGGAACAGACGAGGACCGTCTCCGCGGGGGTTACGAAACATACAGCAGTGTGAGATATTCAAAACTTAAAGAGGGTTTGCGACCATTGCCGTACGCTTTGGGAGCAGGAGAATTATTAATCGGAAACTGTATATCCCTTATTGATGAGCTATGCGGTAAGAAATAATGCTTGCTTCTTCAAAACTGAACCGTTTACAATGAGAGTTAATTAATAGTACTTGAAAGACTGATCAATGAAGTACATAACAAAGGAAAGATTAGTAAAAGATTTACACGAGCTAGGTATACGCAACGGCGATTCTGTAATGCTTCACAGCTCCCTTTCTGCATTAGGGACTATCGGGAATGGTGCTGAAACTGTAGTAGATGCTTTCCTTGGTGTAATTGGTCCAGAAGGTACCTTGATTTTTCCGGCTTTTGCCGGTAACAATCTCTGGAAAGACCGGCATGGTATGAAATACTGTAATCACTGCAAAGGCGAATTGGAGCTTTGTCCCAGTGATGAACCAGGCGAAGAAGGTATTATTCCGGAGGCTTTTAGAAAACGATCTGGCTCGGTTCGGAGCTGCCATCCTACACATTCCTGGGGTGCCCTGGGAGCAAAAGCGGAATTGTTCGTTAAGAATAATTACAAGGCGAAAACACCATGCGGACGGGGAAACCCTTTTGAAACACTGGTGGAGGAAAACGGCTGCATCGTATGCCTCGGCGTGATGGTAAATACAATAACCCTGTGGCACTATTACGAAGATTTGCTCAATGTTCCTTACCTGGGGTATTACCACCCGAAAACAAGGCATCTTTCTTACTGCACTCATGGACGAAGAATTCAATATGAATTTCCCGGAATAATGGACGAGGTAGCCAAAGCTGCAGGGATAATGAAAGTTGCCAGGGTGGGCAAGGGCACATCAAGGCTTACCAGAGCTCGCGATTTTCAAAAGTTTATGGCAACAATAATGGTGGATGATCCATACTGCTTTACCGTACGTCCTCCGGACAGAACAAGTAACGATCTGGCAGTCGATGCTCTGCAAAAGGGTGCGGCGATGCTGCGAGCCTGGAGTAACGGCACAAAAGAACTGCCGGAGAAATTTGATTTTCCAAACCAAAATCCGGATATAGTCAGAGAAGATTGTCCTGCCTTTACCGGTTATTATAAAGCGCATGGTAAAGAGTGGGCACTTTGCAAAGCCAACGACAGGCATCCAAATTTATTTAAGGCCGGTGAAATCTTTAACCGGAACGGTCTTTGTTGTTGCAGTCAGTGTTCATGGCATTTAAAA
>JADFWA010000200.1 GCA_015222855.1 Pseudomonadota bacterium
GTAGAGGTTAAGTAAGATAAACTGCTATCGGCTAAAGCCGACAGCTTAAGGCACAAAGGCACATAGTTACAAAGGCACAGAGTGTGATATTATTTTTCTTTGTGCCTCTGTGCCTTTGGTACTTTGTGCCTTTATTGCACATACAAAATCAAACTAAAGTCTTCGCCTGAAGGTGGGGGTCCCCCCCACTCTCCGAGTGAGGCAAAAAAGGTAATTATGGGTGAGATTAGAAAGAAATTTGGTCGCATTAAAAAAGTAATAGACATACCGGATCTCATTGATATCCAGAAAAAGTCTTATGAAAAATTTCTCCAGAGTAATGTGGCTCTGGAAGAGAGAGGCAATTTCGGTCTTCAGGGCGCCTTTAAGAGTGTTTTCCCCATTTCGGATTTCAGCGGTAAATGTTCCCTGGAATTTGTAAGCTACATGATAGGAGACCCCAGATATGATGTGAATGAGTGCCTCCAGAAAGGTATGACCTATGCTGCTCCCCTGAAAATCGTGGTGAGACTTGTTGTTTTTGATATCGATCGGGACAGTGGGCAGAAAGCAATCAGGGATATCAAGGAGCAGGAGATTTACTTTAGTGAGGTGCCGTTGATGACGGATAACGGTACTTTTATCGTCAATGGAACGGAGCGGGTCATAGTCAGCCAGCTTCACAGATCCCCCGGTATCTTTTATGACCATGACAAGGGGAAGACACATGCCAGCGGGAAGCTCATATATTCGGCAAGGGTTATTCCGATCAGGGGTTCCTGGCTTGATTTTGAATTTGATTCCAAGGACATCCTTTATGCCAGGATAGATAGAAGAAGGAAAATGCCTGTGACGATCCTTTTAAAGGCTATGGGGAACGATACCTCCGACCTTCTAAGTTATTTTTATGATGTTGAAAAGATGTTTCTGGAGGATGGACGGGTTTATATGTCGGTGGACAACTTTCTTGTTGGCGAGAAGGCACCGGGAGATATTAAAGATATGGAGACCGGTGAGGTTGTCATAAAGAAGGGAAGAAAGATCACCAAACTGGCTTTGAAAAAGATTGCGGAATTAAATGTAGATCGAATACTGATAGATGGTGATGATCTTGTCGGAAGGGTGCTTTCGTCAGACGTATTGGATCCTGAAACCGGCGAGGTTTTGTTGGGGTGCAATGATGAATTGACTCTGGAAAAGTTGGAATTGTTCCGTGAAAAAGGGGTGAACGATCTCCAATTTATTCACATTGATGAGGATAGGGCAGATTCTTCCATCAGGGATACCCTCCTTGTTGATAAGGTCGAAACGGAAGAAGATGCCATAATAGATATATACAGGAGGCTCAGACCAAGCAATCCGCCCACCCCGGAAACAGCACGCAGGTTCTTCGATAGCCTCTTTTTTAATTCCGACAGTTACGATCTTTCCAATGTGGGAAGGGCCAAGATGAATTACAAGCTCGGTCTGGATGTCCCCACAGATGTGACGGTGCTGTGGAATGAAGATATCCTGACGGCGGTTAAATATCTTGTTAATCTTAAGAATGGTGTTGGTGATTGCAGTATCGATGACATCGACCATTTAGGCAACAGGAGAGTTAGGTCTGTCGGGGAACTTATCGAAAATCAGTACAGAATAGGTCTGGTCAGGATGGAGCGGGCCATTAAGGAGAAGATGAGTCTTCAGGATTTAGAGACAATGATGCCCCATGATCTCATAAATGCCAAGCCTGTTTCCGCTGTTGTTAATGAGTTCTTCGGGAGCAGTCAACTGTCGCAGTTTATGGATCAGACGAATCCTCTTTCAGAAGTTACGCACAAAAGGAGATTGTCCGCTCTCGGTCCCGGGGGACTTACCCGTGAGAGGGCGGGTTTTGAAGTGAGAGATGTGCACTCATCTCACTACGGCAGGATATGTCCTATTGAAACCCCGGAGGGTCCCAATATAGGCCTGATTGTCTCTCTCAGTACCTACGCCAGGGTGAATGAATTCGGCTTTATAGAAACCCCGTACCGCGTGGTGAAAAACGGAAAGGTTCTCAATGAGATCCGCTACCTGACGGCAATGGAGGAGGAGAAACATACCATAGCCGAGGCAGATACACCTCTCGATTCAAGTGGAAGATTTAAGGATAAGCTTATTTCCGCCAGGAGGGGAGAAGATTTTGCTATGATCGTGCCGGCTGAAGTTGAGTTTATGGATGTATCACCCAATCAGCTTGTAAGTGTTGCTGCCGGGCTTATCCCTTTTCTGGAGCATGATGATGCCAACCGTGCCCTGATGGGTTCCAATATGCAACGGCAGGCGGTTCCGCTCATGGTACCTGAGAGTCCTCTCGTAGGTACGGGAATGGAATCGGTTACCGCAAGGGATTCAGGCGCCATTGTCATGGCGAAAAGGTCAGGTATCGTGGAGGGTGTTGATGCATCAAGAATAGTTATTAGAGCTGATGGTGAAGGAAAAGATCCCTTTGATACGGGAGTTGATATATATAACCTGACCAAATTTCAACGTTCAAATCAGGATACCTGTGTCAATCACAGGCCTATTGTAAATACGGGAGACAGAGTAAATAGAGGAGATGTGATAGCTGATGGTCCTGCCACTGATAATGGCGAATTGGCGCTGGGGAGGAATGTTATGGTTGCTTTCATGTCCTGGGGAGGGTACAACTATGAGGATTCCATACTGATCAGTGAAAGGATAGTCAAAGAAGACGTCTATACGTCTATACATATTGAAGAATTTGAAGCGATGGCCAGGGACACGAAACTGGGCAAGGAGGAGATTACCAAAGATATTCCCAACGTGGGGGAAGAAGCCCTGCGAAATCTCGATGAAAGCGGGATGGTTCGCATAGGGGTGTCGGTGAAGCCGGGGGATGTCCTGGTCGGGAAGATTACCCCCAAGGGGGAAACACAACTGTCTCCGGAGGAAAAGCTGCTTCGGGCCATCTTCGGTGAGAAGGCCGGCGATGTCAGGGATACATCCTTGCGCGTACCACCCGGGGTTGAGGGCATAGTTATAGATGCAAAGACATTTGCACGTAAGGGGACGGAGAAGGATCACAGGTCTCAGATTATAGAAGATGAAGAGATTCAGAGTCTGCTTAAGGACAGGGATGATGAGATCAGGATTGTTACCGATAATGTTAAGAAGGAGATTTCAGGTTTGCTCATCGGGAAGAGTTCCGCAGCGAAGCTTGTTGATCCGAAGAAGAAAAAGATATTGTTGAAAAAGGGTGAAAAGATTACCGAAGATGTTCTGAACTTGATGCCATTTGATCTCTGGAAGGAAATACCCCTCATGGATGAAGAGGAAATGGATGAGAAGATAGAAGCCATGTTCACGAATCTCTCCAGGAAAATAGAGATGGTGGAGGCTTTTTTTGATGAAAAGATAGACAAAATAAAGGCCGGAGATGAGCTCCCTCCGGGAGTGATCAAAATGGTCAAGATTTATGTCGCCATAAAGAGAAAGCTTTCTGTCGGTGACAAGATGGCGGGAAGGCATGGAAACAAGGGGGTGCTATCCAGGATACTTCCGGAGGAAGATATGCCTTTCTTTGAGGACGGTACTCCTGTCGACATAGTCTTGAATCCCCTGGGGGTGCCCTCACGCATGAACGTGGGGCAGATCCTTGAGACTTATCTCGGGTGGGCCGCAAAGGAAATGGGGGATAAGATAAGTTTTTTGTTAAACAAAAATTACAGTATGGATGTCCTGAAAAAGGAGGCAAAAAAGATATATTCCTCACCTGAGTTCGACACCTTTATAGATGGGGCAACTGATGAGGAAATCAGGAGGTTTATTGGCAGACTTAAAAGGGGTATCCCTATGGCCACGCCGGTTTTTGATGGTGCCGACGAAGGTGAGATAAAGGATATGCTTGGATCGGTCGGCCTCCCTGAAAGCGGACAGGCAATCCTCTTTGATGGGAGGACCGGAGAGCCCTTTGATCAGGAGGTAACGGTGGGGATGATTTATATAATGAAGCTTCACCATCTTGTTGACAATAAGATTCATGCCAGATCAATCGGTCCCTATTCTCTTGTTACGCAGCAGCCTCTCGGAGGGAAGGCGCAGTTTGGCGGCCAGAGGTTGGGCGAGATGGAGGTCTGGGCGATGGAGGCCTATGGCGCCAGCTATTCATTGCAGGAGTTTCTTACGGTCAAATCGGATGATGTGGCAGGAAGGACGAGGATATATGAGTCCATTGTTAAGGGAGAGCACAAATTTGAAGCGGGAATTCCCGAGTCCTTCAATGTCCTTGTGAAGGAGTTGCAGGGTCTCTGCCTTGATGTGGAGTTGACTGAGAAAGAATAATGAAAATATCAAAATGCAAAATTAAAAAGTAAAATGAAAAGATTTAAAATTTAAAATTAAATTAGGGAGAGATACCAAGTGGAAGATATCTTCAGTTTTTTTGAAAAGCCGAAGGATCCTGTAAGATTTAATGCAATAAAGATGTCAATTGCCTCGCCGGAGAAGATCCTTGCGTGGTCTCGCGGGGAGGTCAAGAAGCCTGAGACGATAAACTACAGGACATTCAAGCCGGAAAAGGACGGACTCTTCTGCGCGAAGATATTCGGTCCGGTTAAGGATTACGAGTGTCTCTGCGGCAGATATAAAAGGATGAAACACAGGGGAGTCGTCTGCGAAAAGTGCGGAGTTGAGGTTATACAATCGAAGGTTCGCAGAGAGAGAATGGGTCACATAACCCTTGCGGCGCCTGTAGCTCATATCTGGTTTCTCAAGAGTCTCCCCAGTAGAATAGGGAATGTACTCGATCTGACTCTTAAGGACCTGGAGAGGGTTCTCTATTTTGAATCATGGATAGTGCTGGACCCGAAGGACACGCCCTTGAAAAAGAAGGAGGTCCTTTCTGAGGAGAGATATGCGGAAGTAAAGGAACAATATGGTGTGGATGCCTTCAGGGCGGGAATAGGCGCCGAGGCTGTCAGGGAACTTCTGGAAGATATTGATTTAGACAGCCTGCATGAAGAACTCAGGTCGGAGTTGAAGGTGGCCACTTCTGAAACTAAAAGGAAAAAGCTGGTAAAAAGATTGAGGGTTGTTGAAGCCCTGAAAAAATCAGGGAACAAACCTGAATGGATGATTCTGACAGTTTTGTCTGTAATTCCTCCCGAGCTCCGGCCTCTGGTGCCCCTGGATGGCGGTCGTTTTGCCACGTCGGATCTTAACGATCTTTACAGGAGGGTCATAAACAGGAATAACCGCTTGAAACGGTTGCAGGAACTCTCTGCACCGGAAATTATTATAAGAAATGAGAAAAGGATGCTTCAGGAAGCGGTTGACGTCCTTTTTGAGAACGGTAAGAGGGGGAGGCCCATTACAGGTTCCAACAAGAGACCGCTTAGATCTTTGTCGGATATGCTGAAGGGAAAGCAGGGAAGGTTCAGACAAAACCTCCTTGGCAAGAGGGTTGATTATTCGGGAAGATCCGTCATCACTGTAGGGCCCGATTTGAGGTTGCATCAATGCGGACTTCCTAAAAAGATGGCATTGGAGCTTTTCAAGCCCTTCATTTATAACAGGCTTGAGGATAAGGGTTATGTCACCACCGTGAAGAGCGCCAAGAAGATGGTGGAAAGGGAGACCCCTGAGGTATGGGATGCGTTGGATGAGGTTGTTCGTGAATATCCCGTTCTGCTAAACAGGGCTCCGACTTTGCACAGGCTTGGTATCCAGGCTTTTGAACCCGTGCTTATAGAAGGGAAGGCGATACAGCTTCACCCCCTGGTCTGTCCCGCATTCAATGCCGATTTTGACGGTGACCAGATGGCCGTGCATGTGCCTTTATCGATCGAGGCGCAGACGGAAGCCAGGGTTCTTATGATGTCGACGAACAATATATTGTCTCCTTCTAATGGCAAACCAGTTATTGTTCCCGGTCAGGATATCGTTCTCGGGATTTATTATATGACCAGATCTCTTGACCATGCAAAAGGGGAAGGAATGGTCTTCTCCGGTTTCGATGAAGTGAGGAGTGCCTTCGATTCCGGTGTGATTGATCTTCGTTCGAAGATTAAGGTTCGAATCGATGGGGAACTTACGGACACGACAGTAGGGAGAGTCTTACTTTATGAAATTGTTCCCGAGGAGATTCCCTTTAATATCATCAATAATGTTATGAATAAGAAGGCGCTGGCAAACCTTATTGATTATTGTTACAGGTCCTGCGGGGATAAGGCAACGGTACTGCTTGCTGATAGATTAAAGGATCTTGGTTTCAAAGCCGCGACACAGTCAGGGGCATCGTTTGCAATAGATAATATGTTTGTGCCCGCCGGTAAGAAAGATATAGTTGCAAAGGCCGACAGGGATGTCCTGGAGATACAGCAACAGTATATGGATGGTCTTATTACGGATGGGGAACGTTATAATAAGGTCATAGATATCTGGGCCCAGGCTACCGAGAAGGTTGCGGCCGAGATGCTTGGAGCCCTCGGGACAGAAGAGATAGTGACGCCGGATGGTGAGAAGAGGAAAGCAGAGAGCTTTAATCCCATCTATATGATGGCTGATTCGGGTGCAAGGGGAAGCGCCGCGCAGATAAGACAGCTTGCAGGGATGAGGGGATTAATGGCAAAACCGTCCGGGGAAATTATTGAAACCCCGATTACCGCAAATTTCAGGGAGGGTCTGTCCGTCCTTCAATATTTTATTTCTACACATGGCGCCAGAAAGGGTCTTGCCGATACGGCCCTTAAAACGGCGAATTCCGGGTATCTTACCAGGAGACTTGTCGATGTGGCCCAGGATTGTATTATTACCGAGGAAGATTGTGGTACGATCGACGGTATCTACGTTTCTGCCCTGGTGGAAGGTGGAGAGATAATAGAGACGGCGGGTGACCGTGTTCTGGGAAGAGTTGTCCTCGATGATATCAGCGATCCTTTTACGGGGGAGATTTTGGTGGAGGCAAATCAGGAAATTGATGAAAGCCTCGCGGCGCGGATCGACAGGGTTGGTATAGAGAGTGTTAAGATAAGATCTGTTTTGACCTGTAAGTCGAGGCATGGGGTTTGTGCCAGGTGTTATGGAAGGGATCTGTCCCGTGGGCACTTGGTAAATATAGGTGAGGCCGTCGGTATTATTGCGGCCCAATCCATTGGCGAGCCGGGGACCCAGCTAACCATGAGGACTTTTCATATTGGTGGTACCGCAAAGTTTGAAGAGCACTCTACTCTGGAAGCGAGACATGAGGGTACCATAAAATTTGTGAATCTCAATACGGTCAGGGGCAAAGAGAAAGATCTTGTGGTAATGAACAGAAATGGAGAAATCCACGTCCTGGATGAAAAAGAAAGAAGCCGTGGTAAGTATCCCGTTATCTATGGGGCACATCTGAAGGTGGAAGATGGCGCTAATATAAAGGTGGGAGATCTGGTTGCAGAATGGGATCCCTTTTCGATACCGATTCTTTCGGAGGTTGGTGGAGTCGTTAAATTCGGAGATATTGTTGAAGGGGTTACCATGAAGGAACAGGTTGATGAGGTGACCGGTCTTTCCAGGAAGATCATTGTTGAAACCAGGGATTCAAATTTGCGTCCGAGGATCTCAATAAAAGGTGAAGACGGGAAAACGGTCAGGATACCCGGCACAAATATGATTGCGAGGTATCAGTTGTCTGTTGGGACAAATATTGTCGTTTCGGAAGACGGTTCTTTGGTAGCCGGTGATATTATCGCCAAGATTCCCAGGGAGACCACAAAGACAAAGGATATTACAGGGGGTCTTCCGAGGGTGGCAGAACTCTTTGAGGCGAGGAAGCCAAAGGAATATGCCGTAATAACGGAAATCGACGGGACAGTTTCCTTTGGCAAGGATGTCAAGGGGAAAAGGAAAGTTGTCGTAACTCCCGATGTCGGCGAAAAGGGAGAATACCTGATCCCCAAGGGGAAACATATAAGTGTGCAGGAAGGTGACAGGATCATAGCCGGTGAACCCCTGATGGGCGGGGCGCAGAATCCTCATGATCTTCTCTCCATAAAAGGAGAAAAAGAACTGGCCAGATATCTGGTTGATGAGGTACAGGAAGTTTACAGACTGCAGGGGGTTAAGATTAATGACAAACATATAGAGATTATTGTGCGTCAGATGATTCGCAGGATTAGAGTGGTACATCCGGGTGATACATCTTTCCTTGCGGATGAACAGGTAGAAAGACATAGATTCGAGGAGGAGAATGGAAAGGTTATGGCCCAGGGCGGCGACCCGGCTGTAGGAAAGCCGGTGCTTTTGGGAATAACCAAGGCGTCTCTGAGTACCGAGAGTTTTATTTCAGCGGCGTCCTTTCAGGAAACGACACGTGTTCTGACAGAGGCTGCCCTATCCGGAAAGGTGGATTATCTGAGAGGGCTCAAGGAAAACGTTATAATGGGAAGGCTTGTTCCGGCAGGATCAGGACTTCCGATGTATAGGAAATTGGGGATCAAGGTTGAGAACAAAGAGGGATTAATACAGGAGAGCGAAAAAAGAGACGAGAAAACTCTTGACATGCAGGGTGTGAATTGATAGTAACTCTGGTTTCGCTGTCAGATAATTGATTTGGGAGGAATGATGCCTACGATAAATCAGTTGGTTCGCAAAGGTAGGACAAAGATAAGAAAGAAAACAACGACACCCGCGCTTGCCGGTTCTCCGCAGAGGAGAGGGGTTTGTGTCAGGGTTTATACCTCTACACCCAAGAAACCGAATTCCGCCTTGAGGAAGGTGGCAAGGGTCCGCCTTACCAGTGGTTACGAGGTTACTTCATATATACCGGGAATGGGACATAATCTTCAGGAACATTCTGTTGTTCTTATAAGGGGAGGCAGGGTAAAGGATCTTCCCGGAGTCAGGTATCAGGTAATAAGAGGTACGCTTGACACCATGGGTGTTCAGGATAGAAAGCAGGCCAGATCGAAATATGGAGCCAAAAAACCAGGGTAAAATTTCGTAAAGCGTAAAACGTAAAGCGTAATTCGATTTTCGATATACAAAGGATAGTTAAATGCCGAGAAGAAGAGAGATAGCGAAGAGAAAGACACTGCCGGATCCTCGATATAATAGCGAGCTTGTGGCCAAGTTTATTAACAACCTGTTGATGAAGGGGAAAAAGAGCCTGGCTGAATCTATACTCTATGGCGCCTTTGATATCATTGAGAAGAAGACGAAGGAATCTCCCGTTGAAGTTTTTGAAAGGGCTGTAACCAATGTCAAGCCCGTCCTGGAGGTTAAGTCGAGGCGGGTAGGCGGGTCTACCTATCAGATACCGACAGAAGTGCGACAGCCCAGAAGAATTTCTCTCGGGATTAGATGGTTGATAGATAATGCGAGAAAACGTGCCGGCAAGAGTATGGGAGAGAAATTAGCCGCCGAACTTATGGATGCCGCCAACAACAGGGGAGCCTCTGTCAAAAAGAGGGAAGATGTTCATAAAATGGCAGAGGCAAATAAGGCATTTGCCCATTACAGGTTTTAATATTGGCACGTATAGTTCCTTTAAATAATGTTCGTAATATCGGCATCATGGCTCATATAGATGCCGGGAAGACCACCACGACCGAACGTATATTATATTATACCCATGAATCCTATAAGATAGGTGAGGTTCATGATGGTACGGCTGTCATGGACTGGATGGAGCAGGAACAGGAAAGAGGCATTACCATAACCTCCGCGGCGACTACATGTTCCTGGCGGAATAACCGTATAAATATAATAGATACACCGGGTCACGTTGACTTTACGGTAGAGGTTGAAAGGTCTTTGAGAATTCTGGATGGTGCCGTTGCGCTCTTCTGTGCTGTGGGTGGGGTGGAGCCACAGTCGGAGACGGTTTGGAGGCAGGCCGATAAATACCGTGTTCCACGCATAGCCCTTGTCAATAAGATGGACAGAGTGGGAGCGGATTTTGAGAAAGTCGTTTCAGCCATCAGGGAGAGGCTTGGCGCGAACCCGGTTCCGATACAGATTCCCATAGGGAAAGAAGAGGAGTTCAAGGGGGTCATCGACCTTATCCGTATGCAGGCCATTACCTATGGTGAAGATTCCCTTGGAAGCGAGTTCAACGTGGGTGAAATTCCTCCGGAGATGGTGGATGCCTCCTCGGAATATAGAGAAAAACTCATTGAGTGCCTTGCCGATTATGACGAGGACTTGATGGAGAAATACTTGAATGAAGAAGCTCTTTCACATGAAGAAATAATAAGGGTAATCAGGGGAGCAACACTTTCCTTAAAGATAATCCCGGTACTTTGCGGGTCCGCTTTTAAGAACAAGGGTGTTCAGCCTCTTCTGGATGCGGTGGTGGATTTTCTCCCGTCTCCTTTAGACAAGCCTCCCGTTATTGGGAAGGGTATGGATGGAGAGGATGTAAAAAGGAGTGTCAGTGATGATTCGCCGTTTTCCGCCCTCGCTTTCAAGATTATGACCGATCCGTTTGTCGGTCAGTTGACTTACTTCAGGGTTTATTCCGGTGTTATGAAGGCGGGCTCTTATGTGTATAATGCGTCGAAAGGGAAGAAGGAACGACTTGGACGATTGCTCAAGATGCATGCCGATAAGAGGGAGGAAATCAAGGAGGTTCGTACCGGAGATATTGTTGCGGCGGTCGGGTTGAACCTGTCCACTACGGGTGACACGATAACCGATCCCGATCATCCGTTGAAACTTGAGATGCTTGAGTTTCCGGAGCCGGTTATCGCTATAGCGATAGAACCTAAAACGAAGGTGGATGAGGAAAAGCTGGGTGATGCCCTGCATAAGATTAGCCGGGAGGATCCTTCATTCAAAGTCAGGGCGGACAGAGAGACCGGGCAGACTTTGATTTCCGGAATGGGAGAATTACACCTCGAGATTATTGTCGACAGGCTTTCCAGGGAGTTTGGTCTTGGAGCGAATATCGGGAGTCCACAGGTAGCTTATAAGGAAACGATCAGAAAGGCTGTCAGGTCGGAAGGAAAGTTTGTCAAGCAGTCTGGTGGCAGAGGGCAGTATGGCCATGTATGGCTGGAGATTGAGCCGAATGAACCCGGTCGGGGTTTTGAATTCAAAAACAAAATTGTCGGGGGAGTTGTTCCCAGAGAATATATACCGGCGGTAGAGAAGGGGATTGCCGAGGCAATGGAAAACGGCGCCCTGGCGGGTTTCCCTGTTGTTGATATAGCGGTGAGTCTGGTTGACGGGTCTTTTCATGACGTGGATTCGTCGGAGATGGCGTTCAAGATAGCGGGTTCAATGGGATTTAAAAGCGGTACAAAACGCGCCCACCCTGTACTTCTGGAGCCGGTTATGTCTGTTGAAGTTGTGGTTCCCAAGGAATATATGGGAGATGTTATCGGCAATCTCAGTTCCAGGAGGGGGAAGATTGTCAGCATTGACTCAAGGCCGGATTTGGAGGCGATAAATGCGGAGGTTCCTCTGGCCGAGATGTTCGGTTATGCGACTGATCTGAGGTCGAAAACCCAGGGAAGGGCTACATATACGATGCATTTTCTTAATTATAATGCGGTATCCGAGGTGTTGGCAAAGGATATAATAGAAACAGTTAACAGGGAATCAGGGGTCAGTTAACGGGGTTCAGCAAAAATATATGAGGCATTTGAATAAAAGTAATCTGTAGGGGTAATCCCTGATCCCTGTCAACTGTTATTTAATTGACAGGACATTTAAAAAGTGAGATAAGGCAAACCAACTATTTTATTTTAAGGAGGTAATGGAAATGGCCAAGAAAAAGTTTGAAAGAACAAAGCCGCATCTGAATGTAGGAACAATAGGTCATGTGGATCACGGTAAGACAACACTTACCTCTGCAATTACGAAACATCTGGCCAAGAAAGGGCTTGCAGAATATATGTCTTTTGATTCAATCGATAATGCTCCGGAAGAGAAGGAAAGGGGTGTTACGATCAATATTGCCCATGTGGAGTATGAGACGGAGAAGAGGCATTATGCGCATGTTGATTGTCCGGGGCATGCCGACTATATAAAAAACATGATTTCAGGGGCGGCTCATATGGACGGCACTATTCTGGTGGTGGCCGCGTCGGATGGGCCTATGCCTCAGACAAGGGAACATATCCTCCTCGCAAGGCAGGTGCAGGTTCCCTATATCGTGGTTTATATGAACAAGGTTGACCTGGTTGATGATCCGGAACTGCTTGATCTGGTGGAACTTGAACTGCGGGAACTCCTGACCGAATATGATTTTCCGGGTGACGATATTCCGATCATCAGGGGATCTGCCCTGAAGGCCCTTGAGAGTGATGACACGGATTCCGAAGATGTTAAATCTATCTGGGAATTGATGGATGCCGTTGACAGCTACGTTCCGGAACCTGTTCGTGATCTTGAGAAACCGTTTCTTATGCCGGTTGGTGATGTTTTCAGTATATCCGGTCGTGGTACCGTGGTTACAGGCAAGGCGGATCGGGGTATCATCAGGACGGGGGATGAGGTGGAAATAGTAGGTATCAGGCCCACCTTTAAGACGGTGTGTACCGGTGTTGAAATGTTTCGCAAGACATTGGACGAAGGGAGAGCCGGTGAAGATATAGGTGTACTCCTGCGTGGCACCAAGCGGGAGGAGGTAGAAAGGGGACAGGTTGTGGCGAAACCCGGGTCGATTACTCCTCATACAAAATTTAAGGCGCAGGTTTACGTCTTGACCAAAGAAGAGGGTGGAAGGCACACGCCTTTCTTTTCCGGTTATCGTCCCCAGTTCTATTTCAGGACGACGGACGTGACGGGTGTTGCTACACTGCCCGAGGGAGTAGAAATGGTCATGCCCGGCGATAATGTGGAGATGGAAATCCAGTTGATTACGCCTATAGCGATGGAGGATCAGCTCAGGTTTGCTATTCGTGAGGGTGGCAGGACTGTTGGCGCCGGTGTTGTAAGCGAGATTATGGAATAGCGGATTGTGAAGCTCCCCGCCCACAGGGCGGGGCTTGCGGGATGTGCCCCGGTCAACGGTTGGTGCTCGGTTGCGAATAACAAGTATGGTTTGGAAGGATAAATGGAAAATCAAAAAATAAGAATTCGCCTCAAGGCCTATGATTATAAATTACTGGATCGATCTGCGGAAGATATTATCGATACGGCGAAAAGAACAGGCGCTCGTGTTGCCGGTCCAATACCGTTGCCTACTGTAATAAACAAGTACTGTGTCAATAGATCACCTCACGTTGACAAGAAATCAAGGGAGCAATTTGAGATCAGGACACATAAAAGGTTGATCGATATTATTGAACCTACACAGGCAACTGTAGACGCCCTCATGAAGCTGGATTTATCGACCGGTGTTGATGTCGAAATAAAGTTGTAGGAAGCGCATGGGAGATGGGTTTTTTTGAAAGTCCATCTCCTGTTTTTTGTGTAATTGCGAGGCATACTTAGTTTTGGAAAGTATAATGGCTATGGAAAAGGGACTTATAGGCAAGAAATTAGGAGTGACGCAAATATTTTCAGGAGACGGTGCGGCTGTTCCTGTTACGGTTATTGAGGCAGGCCCCTGTGTGGTCATACAGAAAAAGACCAGGGAAACTGACGGTTACGATGCCATACAGCTTGGTTTTGGGCGGACGAAGCAAAAAAAGGTTACCAAGCCCATACAGGGACATTTGAGGAAAGCCGATAAGGGTCTTTTCCGGGTTTTGAAGGAATTCAGAGCGATGTCTCCTGACAACTATGAAGAAGGTCAGGA
>JADFWA010000201.1 GCA_015222855.1 Pseudomonadota bacterium
TATCATTATCATGCCTCAGTTCAGCGATATTGATAAGATATACAGGATAGCAGCCTACCGTGGTGAAAAGGCAACCATGAATACAAGAGATATTCTGTTACTTTCAAGTATGATGTTTACCTTTTTTGTAACAGGCTATTTGATTAAGAAGCGAAAGATCAGGAGGGAAAGAGATTGGACATAGGCGCCCTGTTAAAATCATTTATCTATATTATTTCCAGCTCATTCCTCTATCCCGTCTTGTTCTTTCTGGTGGTCCTGACCGTCGGCATCATTATATATTCAGGGTCTTTTTTTGCTGAGTGGTTGGAAAGGTTGAGATTGGTCAGGCATTCACCTGAGAAACTTCCCCTGATAATAAAACAGGGCAGTAACCCAGGGATTTTCTCACACCAGGTCAATGAATATATCGGACGTTTCCGGTGCTCACTGAACAGCGAGAGTCAACCAGGCGAAGTCGAGATAGAAAACTTCCTTCAGGAAAATACCTTAAGCATCTGGAAATCTCTGGACAGGATAAAGATGATTATCCGGATAGGCCCCAGTCTTGGTCTGATGGGGACACTGATCCCCATGGGGACGGGTCTGGCCGCTCTGGGCCAGGGCGATATGACAAAGCTCTCTTCGGATTTAGTGATAGCCTTTACCACCACCGTGGTTGGCCTCGCTATTGGTATTGTGGCCTATTTTTTCTATACCGTAAAGAGGAGGTGGGTGGAGGAAGATATCAAGAATATTGAGCTTGTAACAGAAATACTGGCAAATAACATGCCGGAGAAGGTTGAAGATGAGATATTTCAAAAGGAGAAGGGGCGGTACATCAGCAGGTCTGGATGACGATGATCCTATGAGCGGAGTGGCGAACCTCTTTGACATCGGTCTCGTATTTATTGTCGGGCTGATTATTATCCTGTTTACCGCCTACAATTTGCAGGGTCTCTTCAGTGAAAAGACGGAGATGACCATAATGAAGATCAGCAAGAATAAAGAATTAGAGATAATTACCAAAAAAGGAAAGAAGATCAAGGCACTCAAAGTTAGCAAAGAGAAAGCCCAGGGCAGGGGGGAGAGGCTGGGGATTGCCTACAGGCTGGAAGATGGGACAATGGTCTATGTGCCGGAATAAAATGAGAAGAATTGTTCTGGTTTCATCACTTCTTATTGTGCTGATGTGTTGCTCGCCAACGGCCGGTGGCGATCAGGCATTTTCTTCACACAACGTTATACCAGCAGAGATTGCTGAATATTATCGAGATTACAATTTCATAAATTCGTTCAGTACAGGGCAGGAAAGAAGCCTGATTGCCTGTTATATTTCTCAGAAAGGTCCCACGCATAAACCAATAAAGGATAAAAGACTGGCAAAGATATACGAATTGATGAAAAAACAGGATGCAAAGATAATGAGAGTTGATCCTGAGATAATGAGGCAGAAAGTGGTGCCCTGTCCATATTATAACCGTTCTGATCTGTTTGAAATTATTGATGTTCAGCAGGCTGACAGGGAGATTACCGTTAAGGTATTTGTGCGCTATCTAAATTACAAAATGAATATTATGTTTATCTCACAATACGACAGTTATGACAAAATTCCATCTGAAAAAAAACGTCTGGAAATGATAGGGTCTTCGAACATGTCCAGTCAGGAAATTCACAAATGGACACTTGTTGAGAGAAGGTGGCTGAAGACTGAAAAAGATATAAGACTACTCAAGAAAAAGGTAAAGAGATGAAAACGGAAACGTGTTCCTATATCAAAAAGTTTGCCATATTATTTTTTATTCTATTTGTCATCCTCTTGGGAACTACTCCGGTATTCTCCTATCCGGTAGAGTTTGCAGACTCTAATGGGAATAATGTTACCATTGAAAAGAGGCCTTCACGAGTTGTCTCCCTGGTGCCGTCTATTACCGAGATCATATTCAGGATCGGGGCGGGAGATGCCGTAAGGGCCGTTACTTACCACGACACATATCCATCTGAGACGTCAAACAAAGAGATTATCGGTGGCTTTTTTTCGCCTTCCTTAAATCGCGTAGAAAAGATACAGCCAGATATTATCTTTTTATCCCGCCTTCATAAAGAGGTAAGGAAAAGATTCGGGGGTGATGGGTGCCGGTTAATCAACCTTGAAACAGATTCCATAGCTGACAGCTACAAAAATATCCTTTTGCTGGGCAGGATATTCAACAGGGAGAAAGAGGCTGAAAGGGTCGTCAATGAAATAAAGAGTGAACTCAGGATCATTGCTAAGAAAGTTGCCAGGATCCCCATGTCAAAGAGGAAAAGGGTCATCCGTCTCATGGGTCGTGATTCCGTAATGGTCCCCGGAGATGATTCCTTCCAAAACGAGATGATCAGGGCTGCTGGCGGTATTCCACCCGAGCTTGGCAAAAAGGGCAATATCGTGATTATCACCAAAGAGGAATGGATGAAATTTAACCCTCAGGTTATCTATGGATGTGGTGGTGACGGGGAGACAGCTAAAAAATTTTTCAATCGACCCGGATGGAAGGATGTAGATGCTATAAAAAATGGAAAAATATTCTACTTCCCCTGTGACCTGACCTGCCGGGCTTCTACCCATACAGGTTATTTTGTCTCATGGCTTGCTGCCAGTGTTTATGAAGATGAATTTTCAAGGAAGGAAGAGCAGGTACTTAAAGATCATGTATTTAAGTCACGCCATCTTGATCTCGACCTTGATTACATAGAAGATATCCGCATTTCACACAGTAATATCCATGATTTTTTGAACAAGACCCTTATTGTCGATTTTAAGGAACCACTAACTGTCGTCTCAGCACTTGAGGGACAGCGTTCCCTGATAGAATCAGTTGGTAACCATTATTCCTCACCACCTTGCTGGAGTCTTGGTCATAAACTCGGTTTGGGAAGGTTGAGAGAGCGAATATACAATGTCATTGGAAAAACCGAGGATAAAGTTAGTTTTCTCTTTACCGGCGCGGATATGGATAATATGGCCATTAAGAGAGAAAGGTTCAAGGAGATGGAGGTCTATGCCTTGGTGACGGCCGGGGTCAAATCAAATGCGGTCAGGATGTCCAGAGACGAAGGAAGGTTTTACGAACCCGGAACCATCAACATCATTCTTTTGCCAAATATGAAACTCACACCGAGGGCGATGACCAGAGCCATCATCAGTGCCACCGAGGCCAAGACCGCAGCGTTGCAGGATCTTGATATCAGAAGTAGCTATACCCCACAAATTAATCAAGCTACCGGAACTGGAACCGATAATATAATCGTAGTGGAAGGGACAGGAAAGAGAATTGACAATGCCGGTGGTCATTCCAAGATGGGCGAACTTATTGCGAAGGCTGTATATGCAGGCGTTAAAGAAGCGATATATAAGCAAAATGGTATCGTCACCCAGCGAAACATCTTTCAACGTCTGAAGGATAGGAAGATAAGCGTCTACCGGCTAATATCCGGCATGAAAAATATAGAGGATAAGCGGAGATTTATTGGAAGACTGGAAGAACTCCTGTTGCAACCACGATATGCCTCCTTTATGGAATCGGCCTTTGCACTGAGCGATAATTATGAAAGAGGGTTGATTGCAGATCCTGGCGTATATGAGCTCTGGTGCCGGAATTTGGCTGAAGAGATCGCCGGCAAAAAGATAGAAAGAATGCAGGAACTGGTTAATATTAAAGATTCACCCAGAGTCTTGAGGATGTCACTCAACGCAATTCTAAACGGCCTTCTCCACAAATGAAAATAAGACTATTTATTTGCCTGTTTATTCTCTCCATTATGCTCCCGCCTGCAGCTCTGGCAGGCGGTCAGATCTCTTTTCTGGCATGTGATTCAGATACCTATCTTATCAACAGAGCATTGAAATCCCTGCAACTACCAGAAGAAATCCAGGTCAGATATTTCTCTGAAGATGATATCAAAAAGGAAAGATCAGCAAGGGAGTTTATCGCCGCATCCGATGTCATTATTGTTGATGTAATGATAAGCGAGCTGACCGAACATCTGATCAATAAGACAGATTATAGACGCAAACGTCTCTATGCTATAAGGGGTTCGAGGGATGACGAAGGGCTGCAGAAGAAGGGCTTTATCTTTGATCCGGAAATACAGGAATATTTCAACAATCTCTCGGCAGCCAACATACGGAATATGATTTACAGGGTGGCAAACATGGAATTTGATAAGAAGATACCGTATGCGAAGGTTAAAAAAATGCCGCCCATTGGTATATACCATCCCGGTTCCAGACAGTTATTTACGGAGATTGAAAAGTATCTGACCTGGTATAAGTGTCGAAAAAGATACGCCTCAGGAAAGCCTTGGACAGGGATGATTTTCTATTCTTCCTCCCTCATCCCGGGTCAGGTGGAGAGGGTAAATTATCTGATTGAGAAGCTGGAGGATAAAGGTTTTAACGTAATTGCCGCTTTTGGCAAGGACATTGATGTGATAAACAGATTTTTTATCGATAAGAACAAAAGACCGAGGGTTGATCTTGTAGTTGCCTTTTCCCTCAAGTTCTATTCAGCGCTCAACGACCAGGTCAGGACAGCTCTGAAAAAATTAAATACCCCCATTATCAATGCGATAAATCTTTACAGCAATACTATCACCGAGTGGGAAAAAGATCCCATCGGCATTCAGCCCATGGAGGTGGTTTGGACCCTGGCCAATCCGGAAATCTCAGGGTTGATCGAACCTTCTCCTCTTAGTGGCAAGGTCAGGCTTTTAGACAGGGAGACCGGCAAGGTCCTGTTTATACACAAGCCTATGAAGGGAAACATCGAGCTGCTTATTCCGAGGTTGAAGATGTGGCTTCAACTGAAGAGAAAAGAGAACAGGAACAAGAGGGTGGCTATACTATACTACAATCACAGCCAGGGAAAGCAGAATGTGGGAGCAAGCTACCTGAATGTCTTTAAGAGCCTGCAGTTAATCTTGAATAGGATGCGCGAAGAGGGATACAACTTTGAAGGCGCCGGGGATTTAAGCGATGATATCATCAAAGACCTTGTCCTTAAATACGGCAGGAACATTGGTAGCTGGGCGCCCGGAGAGCTGGAAAAGATGGTCAGAGAAGCCAGAACCATCAAACTTCCGGTAAGAACCTATCAACAGTGGTTTGCCGGGCTGCCGGAGGAGTTTCGGAAAAACGTCATCAAACAATGGGGAAAGGCAGAGGATTCCACCATTATGATAAATGAAAAAAATTTTATCATTCCGGCCATCTATCTTGGTAATATCGTGATCATGCCTGAGCCCGCGAGGGGATGGGGGGATGATCCGATGAAGCTCTATCACTCACCCACCCTTTATCCGCATCACCAGTATATTGCCGCCTATCTGTGGTTGAAGCATATTTTCAGGGCAGATGCCATGATCCACCTTGGAACCCATGCCACTCATGAATGGCTTCCCGGAAAACAGGCGGGTCTTTCGCCCTCCTGCCCGCCAGAGGTATTGATAACCGACATTCCCAATATATATCCTTACATCGTTGATGATGTGGGGGAAGGTATTCAGGCAAAGAGAAGAGGCCGCGGAGTCATCATTGATCATCTCATCCCGGCTGTAAAAGAGGGAGGGCTCTATCATGAATACAGCCTGCTTTACGATATGATCAACAGCTATAACCAGGCTGTTTCTCTCGGAAGCAGGACAGAGGCCGGCAAATTGGAGAAGATCAAAAAAATGGTCAAGAAATTAGGGCTTAACAGAGACCTTGGCATAGCAGAGCTTAACGAAGATACTCTTGAGGAGATAGAACATTACCTTCTTGAAATCAGGGAAAACTTTATGCCCTATGGTCTGCATACATTTGGCGTTTCACCTGAGGGGGAAGCCTTGCAGGATACGATTAAGGCCATTCTGAAGATGAACACCCAGGTTATGGATAAGGATGTCAAAAAAGACCTTGTCGATTCCGGGCCGAGAGAGATCGATCATCTAATCAAAGCCCTTGAGGGAGGCCACATACCATCAGGGGAAGGGAACGACCCCATGAGAAACGTCAGCGCCATCCCAACTGGCAAAAACTTTTATGGCTATAATCCTGATAATATCCCCTCTCCTGCGGCATGGGACCTTGGTAAAGGAGCGGCCGAACAGATCATAAAAAAGAGCCTAAAGGAGAAGGAGCGCTATCCTGAAAAGGTGGCCGTTGTTCTCTGGGCCACAGAGACAATACGAAATGAGGGAATCAATGAGAGTACCATCCTCTATCTGATGGGTTTAACCCCGGTCTGGGATAAATCGGGAAGGGTAACTGGGGCGGAGGTAATCCCGGGCAGGATATTAAAGAGGCCGCGAATTGATGTTTTAATAAACCCTTCGGGGCTTTACAGAGATCTTTTCCCCAATATGCTCCTCTTTCTTGACAAAGCAGTTCAGAAGGCAGCCGTCCAGACAGATATAGAGAATCTGATCAGTGGACACAATGCCAAAATTAAGGCCAGGCTTGTAAAATCCGGCATGGATAATAAGAAGGCGGATATCCTTTCAAGGATCAGGATATTTTCTGAAAGGCCCGGCTCTTACGGAAATGGCGTGTCCGAGATGGCAGGGGCGTCGAGTCTCTGGGAATCGGATGATGAGATCGTCAAGGTGTATGAAAACAGGACAGGTTTTGCCTTTGGTCAGGGAAAATGGGGGGAGGATGCAAAGGAGATATTTAAGGAAAACCTTAAAGGGGTGGATGTGGTTACCCATTCCATATCGTCCAATATTTACGGCACCATGGACAACGATGATGTGTTTCAGTTTCTGGGAGGTCTCTCACTCGCAGTCAAGAAAGAGAGCGGGAAAACCCCCGATACCCTGATCACCATGCAGCGTATTCCAGATAGGGTGGTGGTAGAGGATATCGCTAAGACCATCGGTCGTGAACTCCGTACCCGATATCTCAACCCTGAATGGATTGAAGGGATGAAAAAGGAAAAGTATGCCGGCGCCAGGGAGATGGAAAAGTTTGTAGAGTATATGTGGGGCTGGCAGGTGACAGTGCCTTATACCATTGACAAGACCAAATGGGAGCAGACCTATGAGGTCTATGTGGAGGATAAATACGGCATGGAGCTTAAGAAGTTTTTTAACAAAGAAAATCCCTGGGCATATCAATCCATCGCCGCCCGGATGCTTGAAGCTGTCCGCAAGGACTACTGGAGACCTGATGACAAAATAAAAAAGAAGCTCGCCGTGGAATACGCCCTCAATGTCATTGAAAAGGGTGTGGCCTGCTGCCATCACACATGCAACAATCCGGTTCTCAACCAGATGGTGGTCAATATCATCTCCCTGCCCGGGGTCATGTCGCCTGAGATGGTGGAAAAGTTCAAGCTGGCCATCGAACAGGCTATGGGAAAGATCCTGGCTGAACAGGTGAAAGCACGAAAGGATCTGCAGAAAAAATTAAATGAAGGATTTACCAAAAGACCACAGTCAGTGGATAAAAAGGTGTCCAGGGCCAATCCGGACCAGCAGAAAGAGGTTTCAAAAAAAGGGGACGAGTCAAAGATGGTTAAAGGATATAAAATGGAAGAGATAAAGACAAAGGATGAATCCACAGACATATCCTCCTCCGGAGTCCAGTGGTTTGCGTCCTTGTTTGTTATCCTGATCATTGGGCTGGCTATTTATGGAGCGAAGAGAAAGCGGCGTTAAAATAATTATTGTCATGACTGTATTTGATACTATTGTTGGAACAATTAATAAAATATGTGTTGCATGTTTGATTCTCTTGATTCTGCCGGTTTTCTCCGTTTGCGAGGCATCAGTGCAAACTGACTTTATCTGGTGGGAGCGGAAAGATGCAGGCCGCTGTGTCGTTCATCGTTATGACGATCCTTCCAGAGACTGGAAAAAAATACGGAAAGAACGGAAAGACTGGCGGGTCACCATGGGTGAACCGAAGAGATTGCTCCTGCGCCGGGACCACTTCCCTTCTTCCTGGAAAAATCAAGAACCTTTTGATTCGTCGATGATTCCTGGCAGGACACAGATCTGGGTAAGAGATCCAAATGGTCAGTTCTTGCCAGCTGACATTTCTGGTGAGAAAAAAGATATTGCCATAAATGTCCCGAAAAATATTGATTTAAACGGCCTTTACCTGATCGGCAGCCATAGCGATGCAGGGGAAATAGATATGGGTTTGGATAGAGGCATAGCAAGGGTTTATTTCTATGCCAAGGCTATTGTATGGCATTACAGGAAAGACGGTGTGAAAGGCAAGAAATCAAGATTTTTTTTCAGAAACCCCGACAGAATTGCCCTCGAAATCGGACCTGTGGAAGCACAACTGGAACAGAGTCCGCATCAGGAATATGAAATGTTGGTCTTGTATCGAGGGCAACCGTTGTCAAATGCCAGGGTTACCATTTTGACCGAGGGGGGATGGCAGAAGACCCTTCCGACGGATTCCCATGGCAGATTTCGGATAACTCCCCTGGGA
>JADFWA010000202.1 GCA_015222855.1 Pseudomonadota bacterium
ATCCCGCTGTAAGCGGGAAACATTTTGAAACTGCCTCGTATTTTATGCTGGAATGAACTTTTCGTATAGGTTACTGCCGGATTTAATGCCTTTACCGAAAAACTCCATGTATTTGACTTTAGGACGCACGCCACCTTCAATGGATTTGATGTAGATCCTGCCTATAAATGCCGGACGACCGTCAATCAAAATTTCTGCGCGATATCTTCCGTTTGCTTTGTAGACTTTTATCTTGCGCTGGATGTCAGCTACTAAGTCCATTATCCAAAAATCACCTTTTGTGTCATACTCGACGCTAAATCCGTAGGCCATCTTTTTTTCAACCCAGTTGAGGTCTTCTTTTTCTCCGCCATTTGCATTCATAATCCAATAGGCGATGACTGGTTTTTCCGGTTTGAGCTTACCTTCCGGTGTCAATTGAGCATCATATTGAACTACATTAGCGTTTTTGCTCCTCTCAATCCTGAAAAGATTCTCTATCTCCAGTGCTTCAGAGAAACACAGCACAGAAATTAGAAGGGCGGTGCAGATAATGGTCGCAAAAAGAGTTTTCAAAGATGGCTGGATTAGAGACTGCATAATATTTACCTCCAAAGTGCAGTTTTAATTGGTAGACTCTCTTCTTCGCGATGGGATGTAGCAAGAAATTGTTCAGTGTGTCAAGGCAAAAGAGTTTTATTTGAAGGATGAAATTCAAAAATCCAGGGTCCGATGAAATCTAACCTTTGAACCCGTGAACGGTTACAAAATATGAAGCCATTCGTCTATAGAGAAAATTGCAAAGCAGTATCATCAGGACTCCATAGATAATACCAGCTATGGCATCGACGACATAATGGTACCGACAATAGATTGTTGCCACGATGAGGCTTGCAACGAACGGGATAAGTATCAATCCAAGTATTCGTTCTTTTCGCAGTACCATAACCATACAGACGACTGCAACAGCGACGTGAGAGCTGGGGAATGCCCCACCTGGAGTGTCAAGATAATAAATAAGATCCATGAGCGAGGTGAAGAACCCGTAATATAAACCTTGGCGCAGGGGGATCGGGCCAGTTGCCGGAAAAAAGATAAACAGCAGATAGCAAGAGAGCAACGTTAACGATATTGCGAAGAGAAATTCCTCAAAAAACTGTTTATCTTTAAAATACAGTATTCCGCTGATAACCGGTAGATATAGGTAGTATGTGAAATAGGAGAAGTGGAAAAACTCTATCAGGAAACGGTTGTTAAATTTGACCGGCAGTACCATGGCGGGTTCGCAGTGGAATATGAACTTATCCAGTGCAATGTACATCGGGTCAAGGGGGGCATTTAATAGAATGTTGTTTATCAGTCCTGATTCCGAGTACAGATAGATTAAGAGCAGGATCGGATACCAGGCCCGAATAAATTTTAAGGTAGAGTTTGAGCTGGGGCCCACATGATAGGCGAATACAAGAATGACGGCCGTAAATACGATATGAGTTATAACTACCTGATTGAAATACTTATGTCCCCATCCGAGTAATACCATAATGAGGACAACGCCAAGAAGGTAGGCTACAAAAATAAAATCAACGGCATTAAGCTGCCTCAACTTATCTATTTTAGCCAACCTTTTTCCCTGTACCATTCTGCTGTCGCGAAAACACCTTTTTTGAGGTCGTCATCCGGCTGGAAGCCAGTGTCGTCAGAAAACCGCGCTGGTGAGCAAGTCCAGGCTTCCTGCCGGAGTATCAGTATCCTTTCACGGTTGATAAGGGAGGGCTTTCGTGTGATTTTCGAGAAGCCGTCAGCGAACATTGCGTATGTATCCGCCATCCACATGGGGATAAAAATCCTTCTTGCCTTTCTTCCCACAGCTTCTTCCACGCAGGTGAGAAAATCATCCCACTCGTAGATATTGCCGTCGCTTATGTAGTAGGTTTTTTTCTTTGTAACATCAGACTTTAGGGCAGAAAGGACGGCCTTTGCAACCTCCCTGCCTTCTATGAAGGAAAGAAGCGGGGAGTCCCCTTTCGGCCTTATGTCAAGCCCCTTCTCCGCAACAAGTTTAAACATGCGGAGGATATCTCTCTCCCTCGGCCCATAAACCGCGCAGAGGCGAAGAACCGTGGAATCGCGAATCAGACTCTTCACAACAGATTCGGCGCTATTCTTGCTCACGCCGTAATGAGTAAGGGGATAATCCGCATCGCTTTCATCACGCGGTTTGTCTCGACCGGAGGGTCCACCAGCGGTGAGGCTGCTTATGAATATAAGCCTGTCTACCTTCTGATCCCTACAGGCCAGGCACAGATTTTCAGTGGAATCGACGTTTGCCTTCCAATAGGAGGCAGGTGAAACCGCTCTTACAACCCCGGCGCAATGGACTACCGCATCTATTCCATGAACCGCCGCCGCAAGTGATTTAACTGATGAAAAATCGCCTCGAATACCGGCAACGCCTTTCGGAAGCTTTGTTTCATCGCTCGGGGGCCTCAGCAATGCAGAGACGGTAAGGCCTCTATCCCTCAAGAAGCTGGCGCAATGCCAGCCGATAAAGCCAGTTGCGCCCGTAACAAGAACTTTCAAATCTCCCTCTCGTAAAAACGGTACGTTTTATATCTTTTTGCTCCCATCCTTTCGGAGCTGATGTTCATCTTGGTATTGGTCTCAAGTACCCAGGAAAATTCTCCCGAATTGTACCCATTTTCCATTGCCTTCAGAGCAGTTTCAAGGTAGAGGAGCGAATCCAGGCCCAGTCCACGATATTCCTTTATAATACCCATTGCGGGGATTCTAAGGCGCTTGATTTTCCTTTTGTAGTAAAAGAACTTGAAAATCCCCAGGGGCAGCATTCTGCCGTTCATTTGCTTGAAGGCCACGTTCAGGTCCGGCAGCGCAATGGAGAAGCCAACGGGCCTTCCGTTCACCGTAAGGATTAAAATAAGGGAAGGGTCGGCTATCTTCGTGAAGTCCTTTGCAATGTATAAAAACTCTTCCTTCGTCATGGGGATAAACCCCCAGTTATCTTCCCAGGAGCTATTGTAAATGGAAA
>JADFWA010000203.1 GCA_015222855.1 Pseudomonadota bacterium
CTACGAGCGGCCTCAGGAGAGGGTCAAGAAAAGCGTTCAACATCCCTCCGGGGCAACTGATATCGCCGGGCTGGGGAACCGTTGAGGCACGCTTGATAAGTTGAAAGACGAACTCCCCTTCCCTGAAAAAGAGCAGGAGCAATACACCCGCGGCCAGCCGGTCATCATCCCCCGTCTTCTCCGCCTTTATAAGATTTGCTTTTTCAGAGAAATCAACAGGAACCCCGCCCAGCCTGTCTACAATAAGATGCAGGACCTTATCCCTTTGAGATAGCATCGAAATATCCATCTTACTACCCAACTGCCTTTTCGGACTCAAGGATATCGTAAATCTTCCTTTCATACCAGCAGCCGAAAGGAAACGGATCAAGAAATCCGCAATGCCCGCCATACCGCTGTATCAGAAGTTGTATGCTGCTGTTTTTACGCATGGAGTAAAGATCATCGACGGGAATGACCGGATCATCTTCGGAAGCAATAACAGTAACCGGAACTGAGAGGTCTTTGAAGATATCTCCCGACAGAGTATAACTGTCGAAATATTCTCTGTGGTCACAAAATTGCGTGTACCGGGGTATGACTACGTCGGTAATTTCCATACAGGTTTTAAGCCCCAATGCATCATCAAAGTTATACTTATCAGGAAATATTTCCTGTTTTTTCATAAGAGACCTCTTCCATTTTTTAAGGAAGTAGTAATGATAGACGAAAGGGCTTTCATCAATTGAAATTGTTGCCTTGTGAGGATCAAGGGAAGGACTGATACATATTACACGTTTAAGATTTGCAATTTTTGATGTGGAATGTTTCAAGGCCGCTCTCAGTGCAAAATTTCCGCCCAGGGAAAAGCCGACGATACAGTAAGGTCTTCCTCCGGAAAGGTGCGCGATATTCCTGATCGCATTGAAGGTTTCATCAATGAGTGCGCCATGAAACAGGCCTTCATTCAGGTGGTGACTATTGCCATGATCCCTCAGATTAAGCCGGAAGATATCGTAACCTTTTTTATAGAGATATCTGCCTGTGGACAGGATGTAGGTGGAATCGGAACTCCCCTCCCACCCATGTATTAGAAGGATAAGGCCCCTGCCGTTTTCCTGCGGGTGGACGGAGTGATAACCTAAGAGACGAACACCGTTGCCTCCATCAATAATCATCTCCTCGCTACAATCAACCATCGGGTTTTTACCGGCTACCCTTATACCCAGACTTGCAAAAATGGTCTGCAGATGGGAATTCCTTGCCCATGGCTTCGGTTTAAAGCCGTCTTCCATCTCAACTCCAGTCAATTTCACTGATTACTGCTTGACATACAAATCACATAGGCATTATCCTTGTCAAGGTGTAGATGATGGACAACTCAAAAATCAGCAATCTGGAATTAAAATACCTCGGTGGAATGGTCGGGAGCGCCCTTGGAGACGCAATAGGTGAACTTGCCTTCAGCCATCCCGAAAAAGAGCTTTTACTTTCCCGGATAGACCAACTTGAGGAACTCATCTATACAGATGATACCGCCATGGCGATAGGACTTGCAGAATCTATCTGTAAGGTGAAAGGGGTGGAGCAGGAACACCTTGGGGATACATTTCGCCGCAACTTCGAGCGTGAGCCATGGCGTGGCTATGCATCGGGCCCCCCGACTATCTTCTCGCTGGTGCAGAGAACTGGCACTCCCTATACC
>JADFWA010000204.1 GCA_015222855.1 Pseudomonadota bacterium
AAGTATCGATCAGGGTATAGCCGGTAAGGTGGCCATGACGGGAGAGACGATAATTTCCAATGATGTTTATAATGATAGTAGATTCGATTCCGGTATAGATTCGAAGACGGGCTATACAACCCGTTCCATGATTTGCGTACCGATTTATAATTATGATGGTGATATGATAGGTGTGGGGCAGATCTTGAATAAAGAGAATGGAGACTTTACAGAGGAAGATGTTGGTCAGTTAAACCTTTTATTGCCGCAGATTGCGATTTGCCTTATGAATTCAGTTTTACACGAAATGCTGTCCCGCCACTTCAACTCTGTGCTTCATGTGCTGGCGGCAAGTATCGATGCCCGCGATCCCCTTACAGCGGGTCATTCCGAAAGAGTTACCGAATATTCAGTCGGGATATGCAAAGAGCTGGGCATGTCGGAGAAGGACTGCGAAGTGATTCGTGTAGCAGCGCTCCTGCATGATTATGGGAAGATAGGCATTGAAGATGCCGTCCTGAAGAAGCGGGGCGGGTTGACCGATGAAGAGTATGATAAAATCAAGTCCCATGCTGAAAAGACGAAGAGAATTCTGGAAGAGGTGGATTTTGAAGGCATTTATCGGAATATTCCCGAGATTTCGTCGGCTCATCATGAAAAGATTGACGGAAGCGGTTATCCGAAGGGGCTTTCCAGGGACGATATTCCCCCGGGTGCCAGGATAATCGCGGTGGCGGATGTTTTCGAGGCCATTACGGCAGTGCGTCATTATCGGAATCCAATGCCGTATGATGAAGCCTTCGCAATTTTAAGAAAGGGTATCGGTAAGCATTTCGAGGAGGATATTGTTGAGGCGTTTATTCGTTATTTCAAGAGAGGACATATATCGAACTGAAGTTCGGAATAGGTAAAAGGCAAAGGGCGAAAGGCGCAAGAAATGCAAATATCAAAATAGAAAATTAAAAAGTAAAATGATTTGTCATTATGAATGAGATGCTGGAATAAGTTCAGCATGACATTTCGGGATTTTGTCTTACATTTTGCATTTTGATATTTGATATAATTCCTTCGGCCTTTAGCCGTGCTCCTTTTGCCTAAAGGTTTTACTTTCATCCGTTAAGTTTTCTATTGACAACATAAGTGCTATTTAATATATAATTCCCACTTATAAGCGGGCGTAACTCAGCGGTAGAGTGTCACCTTGCCAAGGTGAACGTCGACGGTTCAAATCCGTTCGCCCGCTCCAAATGGCGGCATAGCCAAGTGGCGAAGGCAGTGGTCTGCAAAACCTTGATTCACCGGTTCGAATCCGGTTGCCGCCTCCAAAAATAAAGGGGTTAGCTGGATGAGCTAACCCCTTTTTGTTTTGTTGAGAATATTCTTTTATAAACCCCCATGGCCTTGCGGCCACAACGGGGCATGAAAGCGGTTCACGGTGAACCGGTAACCGTCAACTCTAAACCCTGAACTTTGAATTTTGAACATTACAGTGAGAGCCATTGTCCAACGGTTTCAACCGCGTCATTTCCCCCAAAGTATTGGGTGAAGATTCGGAAATAGTATAGTTCCTCCTTGCTTCGTATTATCGGGTGTTCTGTCTGTGCTTCGGATAACTCGCTATCGGTGATCAGGCTTTCAAAGCAATTCGGGAGTGCGCTTGCGGATCCGGATCCCTGGGAAAATTCCTGTTTGAGCCGCCAAACCACGCTTTCGGGCAGGAAAGGCTCAAATGCCTTTCTGAAAATCCATTTCTCGATCCTTCCATTCCCTTTCGGTTTCTGCTTGTATTCAGAGGGAATGGCCAATGAATATTCCAGGAGTTCCTCCGATATGAGTGGCGCTACCACTCGGATGCCATTGCATTGGTTCATACGATCAAGACGCAGGGCAGCATTGTTATGTAAGAATCCAAGACATTCCATCTGCCGTTCGAACATCTCTTTGATCGGAAAATCTTTCATGTATTCATAACCGCAAAAGATCTCATCACCCCCCTCTCCGGATAAGAGAGTCTGAATACCATGCTCGCCGGCATATTTAGAAATAAGGAAATTTGCCGCCGCGCTTCTTACCAGGGATGGATCAAAGGACTCCAGGTAATAAATGACCTCTGGCAAGGCTGCCAGTATCTGTTCCATGCTTACGATTAATTCATGGTGGTCTGTGTTGAGAAAACCGGCCACCACGCGGGCATACTGTACATCCTTGCTTTCCTCGCCTACCCCCAGGGCGAATGTCTTCAATCGTGTTCCGTTTCCGAACGCTTCACTATACGCTTTGCCGGCTAGATAGGCAATCACGCTGCTGTCGACTCCACCACTAAGGAGGCAACCTACCGGCACACTGAAATCCACCCTGTTAAGAAGACTTCGCTGGGTAATGTCCCTGATATTATTCGTAATTCTGTCCAGATTGGAGTGAAGATGTCCGGGTGGGGCTTTTGGCAAAGCGGAAAACCGGGTCAACCGTCCATTGTGGTCCATATAATGACCGGGTGGAAATTCGTGGACATTTTCGGTAACCTCAAGAATGCTTTTAAGCTCGGAGGTTAAGTATAGAGCCTGATCCTCCCATCCGTAATAAAGAGTCTTTATGCCCAAAACGTCCCTGGCTGCAAAAAACTCGTCTCCATTGGAGATCACAAAAGCAAATATGGCGTCGTCTAAATGTCGGAGCATGTCCCCTCCTCCGTGCTGTTCATATAGATGGAGGAACAGTCGCTCTTCTCTGAATGGGTCATCGGAGATTCCATGTGATAGACCAAGTTCATCCGCATTTCCCATCTGGCCATCATAGCAGATTCTGAGATCCTCATTCCACTGGCTTGGGACGGGAATCTCAACCACATTTCCGGCATCGGGGCAGTCGGCTTTGTGATAATTCTGAGCCATGGTTACCCCTTCATTTTTATAAATTTCAGATGCATATGTTCCACGATGGCTGATTTTTTCGAACATGTCTTCCACGTTGTTCTCATCACTTATTCCATACTCGACGACAAAGCCGCTCATTTAAACCTCCATTCAAATCATTATTTAGGCTGAACAGTGTAAATCATTTGTTTGAGCATTAACATTTCTTGGGGCCGAAGTCTACTTTCTAATTTCAAATATCCCGACCAAACCGTGCCCCATACCTTTTCCCGGCTGCAGCTCCATCTCCAGCTTGCGAAGCGAATAACCGAGATGCGGCTCGATAACATTGGCCCGGACATCTCCCCATTTTGCCCA
>JADFWA010000205.1 GCA_015222855.1 Pseudomonadota bacterium
GCCCACGGCTGTAATTTGCGCTTAAACCACGGGAGGGATTCTATCATCTCTTTTAGTGGGGTGAGGTCGTCGGCATAAATAGGCTTTTCCCCCTCCGCCGCCGTGAGCTGTTGTGCCCCTATTACACCTGACTTTGAGAACTGGATGGATATCTCTCTCCTCTCTGGATATCTGGCAAAATTCAGACCCTTTTTCAGAAGGATTTCATGAAGTTCTCTGTCAAATGTAGCCTCCATCGGCACCCACCTGCCGTTCAGTTTCACTTCGGGATAGGTGTGAAGAAACGGATTTGCCCAGAAGAAGTATGACATGGGATGAAGCAGATCCCGCAAGGCTTCTTTAGTAACCCACATGAAATGCAAGCGCGCGGGAATACCGACTTCTTTTGCCATTTCAGCTAGCAGGACGGCCTTATGCATGCAGGAACCCCGTCCGGCAGCCAATACCTCTTCAGCGCTCATCAAGGAATTATCCAAAAAATCAAATGGTATTTGATCCCTGACGAAATAGAATATCTTTTCCATTCTTTCTTCCGGCGTATTTGCGTCTCTGGTGATGTTTTCTACTGTTCCTTTGAGTGAATTCTCTATAATTCCTGACTCCCGGGCACTAACAAATTCAGGCTTGAGCAGACTGCAGCCGGCCAAGCCTGTTAAAACCATTCCGGCAATCACAAAACTTTTTAAACTCTCTTTCATACCAACTCACCTCTTGCAATATTTATTGTTTAGATTCTAAACTTTTACTTAAAATTTTTTTAGCTGTTCATATATGTAGTTACATACTTATCAATCTTGTCAAGTATGCTCTGGAAAAATTGGATTTGCTCAGGGGTCATGTTATCCACTTTATCCATAATTTCGGAATAAAATTTTGCGTGAAAGTTTTCGTGTCCGCTAAAAGCGATTTCTCCCATTTTTTGCAATTTCAACATGACCGCTTTTTCGTTATTGCTATCTCTGAATTTCTCCACAAGATTTTTTCGTTCAAGTTTATTGACAATCTGTGAAACCGCCCCCTTCGTTACCCCCAGCGTCTTTGCCAGATTTGTTACGTTTATTCCCGGATTTCTCCCTATGATCTCTATATTATGGATTTCCGAAGGATATAGAAGATCACCGGTGCCAAAATCCCGCGGTTTTTTTTCTATGGAGGCAAACTTATTGATTATTCTATTAAAGGTTTCCCCTATATTTATAAACGCTTCCTGTTTAGTCATGATATTATAGTATAGACTCTAAACAATATTGTCAAGTAAAAAATTGGTTTGTACAGCGGTAAAGAGAGTTTTGGATTGTAGGGTCGGGTTTTACACCCGACCGCAAACGGTGGCATATAAAATGCCACCCTACTTCCATTAGGATGTTGAGGAAGTTAAACGGGGGTGCATTTCAGATGTTTTTTGAACTCTTCGGCAATATTCCAGACCTTTGAGTCATTTATTTTCGACTTTGTTTCGCTGCGGGGTTGATGACCATCTTCAATTATTAAAAAGCCGTCTTTTTTCAACAGACGATGCAGTTCTTCCAAAAATGGAGTCGTATCCTTGATCATGTGAAACATATCCAGCGCGTAGATTACATCTGCAGTGTGGTCGTTTATATCACAGGAATATCCATCTGTCAGGATCGGCACAACATTCTTTAAATTGTGTTTTTCAATCTTCATTCGTACCGATTCTATTGCCAATTCATGGATATCTGCCGCATATACCCTGCCATTTTCTCCTGCCAGTTCGGACGCCCTTTTCAAATACCGCCCCGGCCCGCAACCGTAGTCTATCACGGTAAATCCCTCTTCGATACCGAAGGCATTGAGACGTTCATCAACCGGCGAAAAAATGTCTTTGAGGGCAAAGGAAAAAGACATGATTTTGAATGCTATGCCCGGCATTCTTTCCATTCTGTTTCCGCAAACATAATCTTTCAGTTTCATATTATATCGTCCTTCTGATCGTAGACCCTGGGGTGTGTTTAAAAAGTCCTGATCACTTCATAGAGCGTGTTTCTTTGTGCCACCGGCCTGCCGACGGATTTTACCGCCTTTACGATATCCTCGACTCCTGCCGGTTCGTATTCCTTTCCGGCTGCTGTTACGATGTTTTCCTCAAGTATCGTGCCGCCGAAGTCGTTGGCGCCGAAAAAGAGGGCGAGCTTGTCCACATCAAAGTCCTGCGTTAGCCATGAGGCCTGTACATTCTTTATTGGGTGCAAAACAATCCTTGAAATCGCCAGCACCTGCAGATATCTTGTTGATGATACGGGTTCTTTTATGGTTTCATAAAGTTCCGTGTTCTTAGGCTGAAACGTCCACGGGATGAAGGCGGTGAAGCCTTTCGTCTTGTTCTGCAGGTCTCTTATCCTGAAGAGGTGTTCCACAATTTCTTCATCGCGTTCAATATGGCCGAACATCATTGTTGCAGTCGTCTTCATTCCGATGGTGTGCGCCGTCTCCATCACCTCGATCCACCCGTCCGCACTGACCTTGTTGGGGCTGACAATCCTTCTGACTCTATCACTCAGTATCTCCGCCCCTCCTCCAGGAAGGGAATCGAGTCCCGCTTCTCTCAATCTTTCAAGCGCTTCCCTTATGCTCAACCCTTCATTTTTCGCTATGAAATATATCTCGGACGGGGAAAGGCTGTGAATCTGGACGCCAGGAAAAGAACGTTTTACAGCCGAAAACATATCCTCCAGCCATTCAAGGCTGATTTCAGGATTAAATCCGCCTTGAATCAGGACCTGTGTACCACCGACACGGGCCGTGTCTTCAACCTTCTTTAGAATCTCCTCCTTGCTCAATACATAGCTTTCTTCCCTGCTCTTTGCGTAAAAAGCACAGAACTTGCACCTTGATACACAGTAGTTTGTGTAGCTTATATTCCTGTCACCGACGAACGTTACGAGTTCCCCGCACCTTTCTTTTCTTATCTCATCCGCGATTCTGCCGACGACAGGCAAAGGCAGTTCGAAGAGACGCAGGGCATCTTCAGGACTCAGATCCACCCCTTCCAGATTTCGCTCAACATATTCATCCCATTCAGAGTAATTCATATTGGTGACATTTCTCCTCAAACAGCTCAAGTCCCCTAACCTCTTTTGCCCCCATCCGGTGGGTAAGCGTTTTGAAATATACCTCAAGGAAGTCTTTCTGTAATTTAAATTTTTCTTCAGCCTCGGCCGCAATCAGACCAACATTTCTCTCGCCCCACGTAACCGAATCCATAACTTTCCTGTCGATTTCACTCATATCCTTTTCCTTAAAGGAGGCGGAAATCCCGAAGACCATCGGATATCCGGTCAATTCATGCCATTCCTCCCCCAGGTCCATGACAACCCTGTACATCATTCTTGCCTTTATCGCCTCATCACCGATAACGAGCGCGTGGCTGCAGTGCTTGAGTAAATCAGCCGCCTTACTTTCATTCATAAGCACGACTTCATTCTTCATTCCTCTTTCCTTCAATATGATTTTAAGAAGATTCAGAGAGGTCATCGTCTGATCCGTTATCGCAATACTCCCGTCGTCAAGCCCCTTTTTATTTGAAACAACAATAACACTGAGGACCTGCTCTTTCGAAGCGACACAGAATTCATAGCTCCTCAGCAGCTCTTTATTCCTGATATAGTAGAAGGAAGGAACCGGCGCAAAATCTATCTCCCCTCTCTCAAGCATTCCCGCAAGCTCCCCCGGCGAAGAGGTTACGGTTTTAATTCCATCCTTTTCAAGCCGGTAGTAGGGCAGAAAGTTATTTACAAAACCGAATTTTCCGATTCTTGCCGTCATGAATAGACCCTCAGGATATTGTAAAAGGTATTCCTCTCAGCGGGTATTTTACTGGAGCCCCTTACCATGTTTAAAATTTTGTCTATGGGGAGAAAGAGGGGGGTTTCGGCCCCGGCGGAATGGGCTATCCTCTCTTCCATAAGCGTTCCATCCAGATCATTCGCCCCGTAATTTAAGGCTACCTGGGCGATCTTTTCGCCGAGCACGACCCAGTAAGCCCTTACGCTCTTGAAATTCTGCAAGACAATCCTCGAAACCGCAATTGTCTTGAGA
>JADFWA010000206.1 GCA_015222855.1 Pseudomonadota bacterium
GTCCCGCTCATCAGCCACGGTTAGCTGAATGGCATATTTGTGCATAGGCTTTTCCTTGCCCAGGATATCTGTGGCTACCACGACGTCCTGAGTGAAATTCTTGGGCACGCCGCCACCTACCATAATGATGCCCGTATCTCTGACGGCTAGTTTGATCTCTGTGAGTTCGCGGAAATCCTGGACAGAATCAATAGTGACGTGCGCATCTTTCTTATGCCATTGATGGTAAACCAATCCAAAACCAGCAGAGCAATCTGAAAACGCGGGCACGAAAATTGGCACGCCTTTTTTGTAGGCAGAGTAAACAACAGACCTTTCCGCCTTTAATCCTTTCTCTTCCAAATAGGCCCCCATGGCATGGATAACTTCCCTGGAGGAATGGGGTCTCGGAGGCAAGGTATCGGCAATTTCCGCTATGGTCATGTCACAGATTCGCAGTTCGTCTTCGTCGATAAATGTGTCGTAGATCCTGTCGATAGCAAGTTCACGCAATACAACATCGTCCACGAATTGGCTGCCGATATAATGTCTGAAACCCAAGGCTTCAAAAAAATCCTGATCCACGATGATAGCGCCTGTGGAAACGATGCCATCCACCATATTGTTGTCGATCATATCCGCCACAACATGCTTTAGACCGGCGCTGAACAGAGAGCCCGCAAGCGTGAGAATGATCTTGCAATCGCGATCTGCCAACATCCGGTTGTATATATCACTTGCGACGGCAAGATTTCGCGCCTGGAAGGCCATAGAGGCGTAACCATTTATGACAGGTCTGGCATCAAAGGTTTTGATGTCGATATGCTCAACCGGTTTTCGTAAGAGATCCTGTTTCTCCATCAGTTTCCCTTTCTTTCTACGAAGATCATGCTCAACACCCGATAGACCAATTTCGCCGCCAAAAAATCCGGTCCCCTGTTGGCAGGATTGGGGAGCAGCTCGGTTATGTCGATTCCGACTATGTTTTTTTCCATTACAACTGATTCTATGAAACCCAGCAAGGTGTACCAATCCAAACCCCCGGGTTCCGGAGTGCCGGTAGACGGCATAATTGAAGGATCAAGCACGTCCAGATCAATTGTGACATATACGTTCTTTGTCAATGCCTTCAGCGCTCTGGATGTCACATCCGGTCCCTTAAGGATCTCATGGGCAAAAAACGTCCGGTCACGATTCAGTGTCTTCAGTTCAGAGGAATCCATGCTTCGAATCCCTGCCTGAACATAAGGACAGATTTCACCGATTCTGGACATGACACAGGCGTGATTGTACCGGCTTCCCTCATATTCATCTCGGGTGTCAGCGTGGGCATCGAATTGGAGTATCGAAAGATCGGAGAATCTTGTCGCCGCGGCCTGAACCAAACCTACGGAAATCGTATGCTCACCACCTATGCCGACAATGAATTTTCCGTCCTTCAGGATGCGCCTTGCACGTTCATATACAGCAGCAACCATTGCGTCCGGTTCCTCCGGACACAAAACAGGATCCACCGTCACAATCCCATGTTTGAAAACCTCTGAATCGGTTTCAATGTCGTATAGTTCCAGATTGGCAGAGGCCTCAAGCAAGGCCTGGGGACCGCGGTCTGCACCTTTCATCCATGTGGATGTCCCATCATAAGGGACAGGCAGAATTGCAACGGATGCCGTCCCATACCGGCAGAACTCTTCAGGGAGGGCGCCATAAGCACCGGGTTCGATCTTAATATTCATAACAGATTTCCTGTGATTTGAAATCACACGGCTGCGGGAAAAGCAGCACCCCGTTCCTGTATGTGAACCGAGGGAGACTTCGATTGGAAAAACTGGACGACGTAGTCCCTGGCTCCTTCCACGTCGAATGGTTTACAGGAAAAGATGTCTACAAATACGAAGTTCTTTTTCGGATAGGTGTGAAGAGAGATATGACTCTCGGCGATGATGGTTACTCCGGTGATACCCTCGTCTTCGGGTACCGACCCGCTGTATCGAAACACATAAGGCTGTGTTATTTTCGTCATCCCGATCTTTTCGGGCAGCTCGTTCAATAGTCTGAAACAGGCCTCAAGGTCGGCCAGGATTGCTGAATTACAATCATTCAAATCGAGCATTAAGTGGGGGCCGTATCCATAGATATGCTTCTTCATTTTCCATAAATCCTCCTGCAAGCAGTTCCGATCTCGGGTCGATTGAAAAAATTACAAAACGCGCCGAGCCACCTCATTATTGTGCCGGCGAATTATGAGATAGATAGCGTTTTTTCAATCCCGGTCTTTTACTTTATCACATGACGGGTATCAATAATTATTTTTTGCCAGTTGCAGGATTCATTCTTTGGCTGGCATTCCGTTAGAATCAATACAGTCATCAACCCTCGGGGATATTGACCTTCCATGCTTTTTGGGCTTTTTGGTAACAACCGCATCGGTCGTCAGCAACAGTGCTGCCACGCCACATTTTAATCAAACTGTTCTTCTCTTACTCGTCGGTGTTTCCCTTTTTTCCCCCATTCTTCCGGCTGCTTGATTTTTGCCTTGTGTTTTCTGCATTCCGGGCAGCGCTTCGGCATGTCGAAGTCGCGGTAGATACAGCGCTTTTGCTCCGAAGGAGTAACAACAAATTCATTTTCGCATTGAATGCAAATGATAGTCTTATCTTTCATCCCTGACCTTCCTGCAAGACTGTGAGTCACCAATAATCGTTTCAACTACGTGGTTAAATGTCAGGTCTGCACGTTCCGCCGCAGCCACAAACCCGGCATCCGGCGACAGACATGGATTTGCATTTACATCCAGGACCCAGGGACTCCCGGCCTCATCCACCCTGAAATCGGCCCTGGCGTATCCCCGGATAACATCTCCAAACAACCATCCTTTGGCCCTTTCCCCCATATTGCACAAAAAGTTAAAGTATTCAATACAAAAAAGAGAATCTTGAGTCCCAATTATGAAAAATACCAAAATCCAGATTTCCGATATTGAGGAGGTGCCAGCCATGAGGATAAGACCTTTTACATGATCGAATTCTCATCGAAAGAGTAGAAGAAGAGTAGAAGACTATAGGGAAATCATCATTTGGATTGGAATGACGAAGGAAACGCCTTTGGATTGGAATGACGAAGGAAACGCCTTTCCCTATATTTTTTTCAAGGCTTCGGCATAAGACTTCTGGATATATTCTTTGACCATCCGTCGCGCTGAAAACCTCGGGGCATTGCTTTTTATGCATTCTTTCATAATTTTAACCCACTTGTGGGGTATACCCTCGTCCGAGACCTTGTAGTAAAGGGGAATGACTTCTTCCTCCA
>JADFWA010000207.1 GCA_015222855.1 Pseudomonadota bacterium
AACGGGATCTGATACCAAGATTCTGCGCAATGGCCAAGTTTGTTGCATCAGATACGGCTATGAAAGTCACTACTGATGCTGTGCAAGTTTTTGGGGGTTATGGATATATGAAGGATTTTCCGGTGGAAAGAATGATGCGAGATGCCAAACTTATCCAGATTTATACCGGAACTAACCAGATTATGAGGGCTGTTACTGCCCGTGAGATATTCAAAGAATAAAAAATATTCCTTTAAACCAGTACCCAGTGCCGGATACCAAGTACCACCTCAATTGAGTTTGACTTAATTGAGGTATCAGTAATCATCTCCCAGAAGGTGAACATTCCCAATCCGAACATTGCGCAGACCCGCGTTTTTTGCTGCGGCCTGGCAGCGTAAGGCATGAGCCCGCGACGTTGTTGGAAGATCCTCAAGATAAAAGTTGGGATAAAAGGCAAGCAGGCTGTAAGGGATCATCGGATTCAGGCTGGAAATAAATTCTGCGATCCCGGTCACTTCGTTTTCATCAACGTATCCAGGAACAAGTAATGTACTGGCTATGAGAAAAGGTGGCTCCTGTCTTTTGTTTATCAAACCTGCTAATGTCTTGAAATTCTCCAGGGTCTTTTTATTTGATACGCCGCAAAGGGCGTGGTGAATCCCTTCGTCCCAGGCTTTTAGATCGAACTTGATGCACCCGCCAGATCTCAAGGAGAGATCAGCCATCTCAGTCAGAAAAGGCTCCTGAACTGCCCCATTGGTCTCCCAGCATATCCTAAGTATGCGGCCTCCGGCATTCTTTAACGCCAGCTTTGATGTTTTTAGGGCATGGAGGATTTGTGGGGTTGGATCTCCACCAAAATAGCATATACACGTGGTCCTCTTGTCCACGGCGGCAGCAAGTTCTTTGGCCGGTACCCTAAGGGAGGAGAAGGTCATTTCCTTAAAATGGTGGTTCTGGCAATACAGGCAATTAAAAGAGCATGCATGATAAAAGACTGCCAGATTCCTGTGACCGTATTCCGGCCCTTTTGACATTGCATATTTAGGATACCCAGCCCCGGTTCCCGCAGGACATACAAAATCTCCTACACAGTTGGTGGGTAGGGGATCATGATAATAAGACAGATTTCCTTCATGGGGCCTTCCCCCTATGATCCTTCCGTTTTCCGTTCTCCGGAGACCGCAATACCCTGTGCCTCCTTCAGGTATACTGCATGCGTGGGTGCAAAGACGGCATGTTACACCTTCAGGCGTGCGGGGAGGTTCTTCCGGAAGGCCGTAGGCTCTCCGGCTGCGGTGATGGACCTGCTTGATCTCGGGCCATATTTTCTCAAAATGGGCCCTTATACAGTCGCCGCAAAAGCCCAGTGCCTTTGAGATTGTCACAGAGGTCTGACCGCAGTTCTGGCAGGTTCCCATTGAAGTGCTTGCTCCTGAATGTCTTAACCCGTTAATATACGTCTCGTAAGTTCTATCCCAGTGCGGCGGGAAGAATAAAACAGTTTTTTCGAGGCATGAGTTCTCGCCTCGCACCTCCCGACCCCGTCCCGGTCTCGGGACGGGGAGGGCGGGCCAACATTCCTACGCATACCTAAATGAGCGAAGTGAACCACAGTCAAATTCCCCGCCTATCCACCCCGTTTTTTAAAGACGTAGGAAAGAGAACCGTAAGGTACGAGGTCAGTCCTTTCAAAAGGCAGCCTTTCATGAGATCCGATAATCAAAAACCCGTTCGCGGATAGCTGATTGATGACTTTACTGAAAGCGGGTTTCTTGAATCCATCCTGATAATAGGTTAGCAGGTTGTTTCTCAAAAAGATGAGATGAAACAGGGACCCGGGAGGATCAGAAAGAAGGTGTTGTGTTTGCCATATGATGCCTTTTTGCAGTGAAGGCGTTAATGCATAAAGCCCTTTGCCTTGCGCTCGAAAATATGCTGATCGAAATTGTTCAGGAACCTCTTTCAGACTACTTGATGGATAAACTCCGGCCATTGCCCTTTCCAGATAAACCGGGTTTAGGTCGGTTGCCGTTATCTCCAACTCCTGCAAGTGGGGAATGGATTCCTTTAAGGCATCCCACAGGATTTTTAAGCTGTAAACCTCTTCCCCTGACGCACAACCCGCCGACCACACAAACATCTTTTGTCTGTGCTTCTCAACAAGACTGGGCAATATCTCCATTTGAAGAATTTGCCATAGTT
>JADFWA010000208.1 GCA_015222855.1 Pseudomonadota bacterium
GAGTATCCTGGGGACCGGATCACCAAAGATTGCGGCCCTGGCCGCTATCGAGCAGATCATTCCGGCGATCCCTTCAACTCTGGATGCGGCGGTTCTGTCCAAGATGTCGGAAAGGAAACAGTTTGGTGATGTCATCATTGAAGGGCCTCTGGATATTGACTGTGCGGTGAGTTGGGAGGCAGCGGCCAGAAAAGGTGTCCGCAGCGTTGTTACCGGCAATGCGGATATCTATCTGATCCCCGATATCGAGGCGGGATATTCTTTGAGTCAGTTACTTGTCTTTATCGGCAGGATGCCTATGGCGGGTGTTTTAATGGGGACCGAAAGTCCTGTTATTCTGGATTTGTCCTTTGTTTCAACCGGCAACAAGCTGACAGAGATTGCCATAGCCGTCTTGCTGTGCAATGGGAGTGATTGAAATGAACATATTGGTGATTAATGTCGGTTCCACTTCAACCAAGGTTGCCCTTTTTAAAGAGATGGATGTGGTGGCTGAAGAAACTATTGTATATAGTAGTGCAGAGTTGGCTCAATATAAGGATATGAAAGATCAGCTTCCACGAAGGGAAGAGGATATTCTGAGGTTTATAAACGATAACAATATCAACATGGAGGAGATTGATATTATTATCAGTCGCGGCGGCGTGGGCAAGCCGGAACCTGCAGGCGCTTATGAGATTAATGAAATAATGTGTAATGATTTGATTACAGGTAAATACGGTAAACATCCATCTGCATTAGGGCCCGCAATGGCACTTGATATGTCGAAGAGATACGGGATACGGGCCATCGTCATGGATCCGCCGAGCACCGACGAATTTCAACCGCTGGCCAGGATTTCCGGACTGCCCGGGCTTGAACGAAAAAGCGCCTTTCATGCCCTGAATCAGAAAGCAGCGGCAAGGAGGGCATCAGGTGAGATCGGCAAAAGCTACGAAGACGTCAATCTTGTTGTGGCGCACCTGGGCGGCGGGATAACCATCGGCGCGCACAGGGGTGGCAAGGTAATTGATTGCACGCATGGATTGAGTGAAGGCCCTTTTACTCCGGAAAGGGCTGGAAGTCTGCCGACCGCAGACCTGGTCGATCTCGCCTTTTCGGGTAAATACAGTAAAGAACAAATGCAGCGCAAACTGGTCGGTCAGGGAGGGCTTTTTGCATATCTGGCCACGGCGGATGCCGTAGAAGTAGAAAAAATGATAAGCGGTGGTGATGAAAAGGCCAAATTGGTGTATCAGGCCATGGCCTACCAGATAGCCAAGGACATCGGCGCCATGTCCGTTGTCCTGAAGGGCCGGGTTGACGGGGTTGTTCTGACCGGCGGGCTGGCACATTCAGAAATGCTGACCGGCTGGATCGTTGAACGGACAGATTTTATTGCCCCCATTTTCATATACCCCGGCGAAGATGAAATGACGGCAATGGCCCAAGGGGCATTGCGGGTATTGGAGGGAAAGGAACAGGTAAAAAAATATCAATAGGTTGTAAGGGAATCAATATGTCAACCGCGATAAAAGAAAATCTCATCACCATCAGGGAGCAGGTAGCTCGCTTCGCAGAACAAAATATTGCCTGTCGTGATGACCTGCATACCATGGACGGATTTCCATTCGACATCTGGCATAAAATGGGACAGGAAAGACTTCTCGGCCTGAACCTTCCTGAGACTTATGGCGGCCTCGGTGGCGACTATCTCTCAACTGTGGTGGCCGGCGAAACGCTCGTCCAAAGGGGACACAATATGGGACTCGCCCTCTCCTGGCTTGTTCACCTTATTGTTTCCCGTTTCCTTATTATGGGTTTCGGAAACAAAAGTCAGCATGATGAATACCTCCGCGATCTTGCGAGCGGCAGGATTACAGCCTCTTTAGCCGCCTCGGAAAAAGGGGCAGGAGCCCATCCCAAGCATTTAAAAACATCAGGGAATCGCCAGGATGATCTCTTCGTGCTGAACGGAGAAAAAACCTATCTCACCAATGGCCCCATCGCAGATCTATTTATTGTCCTTGCCATAACCGGAGTTGATGCAGGTAGAAACAGGTTTACCTCATTCATTGTGCCAAAAGAGACCGAAGGGCTGTCCATAACCAGGCAGATCGACTTCGGATTTTTACGGCCATCACCCCATTGCGAAATAAAACTTAATGATTGTTCCGTCCATGTATCAAACATCCTTGGCAAGGAAGGTTTTGCGTATGAGGATATGATAAGACCCTTCAGGGAAATTGAAGAAACATGCCTTATGGGACCGATAGTCGGGGGCATGGAAAGGCAGATCGAACTTCTTGTGAGTCTTATCCGGAAACAGGGTGTCAACCCCACCGATGAACTGAAAAGCGAACTCGGTGAATTAAAATCCCTTCTCGATACCCTCAGGATAATGGCCTACGAAGCAGGAGGCATGGTGGACAGCGACACCAATCACACTGAATTTGTCTCTCTTTTGCTCTCTTTTCGAAAACTCTCAGGACACTTTCAATCACTTTTTAAGGCTATTATGTCCAAATCAAAAGTAGAGGAGGATTCCGATCTGGTTCTTATAACAAATGATCTGGTCAACACCATCAGTATAGCAAAATATGTGGCACAGATAAAACAGAGAAAGCTTGGAGAAGCTTTGCTTTCAGAAAGGGACTCTTATGAAATCAATCCACAATGAAAAATTTGCCTCCATCGAAAACATTATAGAGGGATTCAAAGAAGCGGAATATATCTGCAGCAGACAGATTGCGACTACCTTATATCTCTCCTACAATCTTGGCAAACCGATTCTCGTGGAGGGGCCGGCCGGTGTTGGCAAAACCGAACTGGCAAAGACGATGGCTGCCTTTCTCGGTGTTCCTTTAATCCGTCTGCAATGCTACGAGGGACTTGATGAATCGAAAGCGCTCTACGAATGGAAATACGGGAAGCAACTCCTTTACACACAGTTGTTAAAGGACAAACTTCATCAAATAGTGAGTGGGGAAAATGGTCTGTCCGAGTCTGTTGATAGACTCCATCAATATGATGACATCTTCTTTTCCAAGCACTTTCTTGAACCCAGACCTTTGTTAAAGGCCCTTCAGCAGAAAGAGGGGGCTGTGCTGCTGATAGATGAAATAGATAAATCGGATGATGAGTTTGAGGCGTTTTTACTGGAAATTCTCTCGGATTTTCAGGTGTCCATTCCGGAGATAGGCACCATAAACGCGGTAACCAGACCATTGGTGTTCCTGACCAGTAACAATACGAGGGAACTCGGCGAACCCCTGAAACGTCGCTGTTTACATCTCTTTATCCCATTTCCCGATCTTAAGCTCGAGAGGGAGATCATCCATCTTTGGGTTCCTGACATTTCGGAAAAGCTAAGAGCACAGCTGGTTTCTTTCATTCATCAGGTAAGAAAACTGGACATAAAGAAACCCCCTTCCATCAGCGAGACTATTGACTGGGCCAGGGTTCTGCTTCTCCTCCATTCGGAAAACCTGAGTCCGGAACTTGTCAGGCAGACCCTCAATGTCTTTCTGAAGTTTGAAGAGGATATCAAGGTTGTCGAAGAACATCTCCACGGTATGACAGAAAAAGCCGTAAGGGCGGCCGGAGATTAAAGAATATGGATCGGATCCTCGAAGAATTCATATCTGTACTCAGGATCTCTGATGTCAGGGTATCAGTCTCTGAAAGCATTGATGCCATGCATGCGGTTCAGTTTATCGGCTACGGAAACAGGGAAGTTTTGAAAGATTCCCTGTCATCTGTCCTGGCAAAGAGTACCGCTGAAAAAGAAATCTTCAATGAATGCTTTGATTGCTTTTTCTCCTTCGATGGTTTTTCAGACAAGGAGGCAGGTGCCCCTCAAATATCTGACATGGAAATTCAGCAGGAACCATTCACCCTTACCCGGATGCTTGCCTCAGGTGACAGTGCGGGGCTCACGGTTTTAATGATAGAGGGGGCA
>JADFWA010000018.1 GCA_015222855.1 Pseudomonadota bacterium
CAGGATGGGGATGGAGGTTGGCGAGATTGTCTTTTGCGAGACGTTTTAATGCGCTGCAAAGCGGTCTTGTGGTTCCGACAAGCCAATATGAGTAATCGTCCGCTTCACGTTCAAATTTTCTGAAGACCATCGATGCTATGGGGGTAAAGAAAAAAGAAACCGGCCCGAAAAGGGCAGTCAGGAGAAATAGTCCCACGTAGGGGAGGTTCTGTTCAAAACCGAAGGTTTGATACATCAGTGACCAGTCCATCACACAATAAACCAGATAAAGTAGGAAGAAAGAGGCAATTTCCATAAATATCAGTTGTTTTATGATGTGTCGCTTTTTCCAGTGTCCTATTTCATGTGCAAGAACAGACAGTATTTCGTCCGGTGTGTGGGATTCAAGTAAGGTATCATAGAGAACTATGCGTTTCGTTTTTCCCATGCCGGTAAAATAGGCATTGGTGTGCTTGCTCCTTTTGCCCGCATCAACCTGATATATCCCCTTTGTTTTCAGCCCCACCTTTTCCATTATGGAGATAATTCTCTGCTCCAGTTCCCGGTCTTTTATCGGTTCATACTTATTGAACAAAGGGGCGATAACGACCGGATAGAGCCACAGGATGAGCAGTTGAAAGACGGCAAGAAACATCCATGTCCACAGCCACCACGTTTTCTCAGCGTAGTAGATCAAGGCCAGCAGAGGACAGAGAAGAAGAACCATGAGGATGGCCGAGATAATCAGGTTTTTGAACAGATCGGTTATCCATAATTTGAGCGTAATGGTGCTGAAGCCGTGTCCTTTTTCGATTACAAATGTCCTGTAGAGGCTGAAAGGGATGTTAAGGATACCGCTGATTGCCGCGAGAACGGCGAAGAAGAGAAGCCCCGACAGAATAAAATGAAACTTGTAGGAGAGTATAACGCCGACAAACCAGGGTAAGAGACCGCTCAGCAGTATGACGAGTATGACCAGATCATCGAAAAAGCTTGCAATGGAACCGAACCGGGAGGAATCCACGGTATAATCGGTCATCCGGGAAAGGATTTCGGTATCTATTTCTCCCCGGAAAACTTCGGGAACCCGATGGCCGAAGTTGCGGAGATGGCGGATATTTATCCATGTCAGGACCCATTTAATGACTGATCTGGTTATAAAGACAATAAGGAAAACCAGTAGCAGAAGGTTAAACTGAACCATATAACATCCTGCAAGTAAATTTTGCACTTCGGTCATTTGCCATTTTACTCAACGCATTACAGTTAAATTCGAAATCCGAAGCACGAAATTCGAAACAAATCCAATATGATGACTTATCTACTAAAGCGTCTGTCATAAAGGGAGGCAAAACCGTCTTTCCCGGTGGCGAGCATAAGGGTTAGGGGCATGGTCTCTTTCCCCAGCGTCAGCATCCTTTCGGCGGTTTCCCTTATGTCCCACTGGGCGTGTGTGTCTGCGCGGAGGCGCGCGATGTGGTATAATTCCCTGGCGTTTACCTTCATGGCAACCCTTTTTTTGTGGGCGTTGGTCAGGATGTAGCCCGCCGCCTCCGGCACAACCCTCTTTATCCGGTTATAGGTTTCCTCCGTTCGGGAAATGATTTCCATGAAGCGGCCTTCCATCCCTGTTGCGGATATTGTCGGCGGTATGATGACGCCAAGCGTTGGGTCGTAATCCTGGCAGGTTATGGTGGCCATTCGGTGTCTTTTCAACTGCGCAAAGCATGTCGCGCTGACGGTAAGCTCAAAGAGAAGCTCGACATTTTCGAATTCCCGGAGGGCGGCATCGTATGGCTTCATGTACCGACAGGCGGTTTTGATGAAATCTTCCTTTTCTTCCCTCTCCATGGAAGAAGCAATCGCCATGCACTCCTCTAAGGTAATATTTGATGAAGAGTGAATGAGCGAGGCCACCGTCTTATCGTCGGCGTCGGGTGTTGTGTATAGGAGGGTAACATCCTCATTTCCTGTTTTTTCGGTCTTTCCGCCCCATTTTTCAATCAACCCTTTTGCCTTTTCCTTCAGGTCGCCTCTGGTCATGAGATCAAATTCGGTCGCTTCCGTATACCTGACGAGTGAGGGGGCTATATCCTTTGTAGCTTTGTAGAGTTTCCTGCTATATTCCCCGGCCTCTTTCAGAGGGTGGGCGGCCAGGCGCCTCAGCATCAGCTCGAGATTTCTGGCATTGAGGGTCATCCCGAGCTGTGTTTCCGTTGCCAGGGAGATGGTGTATCTTGCATCCTCCTTTGCCCATCCATCCAGAGTAGAGTGATTTGCCGGGTCAAGCGCCATTTCACCATATTTCTCAAAGACGTATGGTTTAAGCACTGAATAGAGCTCGTGATAAAATTTGTTCTGTTCTTTGATGGTCTTGACAAACGGTTCTTCAAGGCCCGCCTGTCTTATCTCATCGGGGATGACAAAATCGTCTTCCAGGAGGATATACCTTTGCGATTTTTCTGTGTAGGAACAGAGACGAAACTTTTCGATCTCCTCAACGATGAAGCGCGAGACACCCAGGACATCTATATTGAAGACGGCATGCTCGGCGATGGAGCTGTGTCCCATTCCGAAGACGATATTGCGGTTGGACTTTCTTGCCTTTTCCACTTCTTTTCCGGCTATTTTTCTCAACTCCGTTACGGGAGCCGGATTCCTGCTGATGCGCGCATAGGCGGCGGAGATGGTCTCCGGTGTGAGAGCTTTCGCATCGGGATTCGATAAATTGAGCTCTTTTATTATTTCGTAATCGAGATTGTATCCGGCAAGAATGATATTCAATGTAGAGACTCTCTTGATTTGATATTATGCGGGTTCCTTATATCAGGATTCGACTGCACGGTCAAACGGCTTTCTCCGATAAAAATTTTGACAACGCGGTTATAGGGGTGGTAAATTGATTTTGTATGGATTGTGACCGATATAAATAAAAGGGGGAAATTATGGAAAGAAAGATTAATCTGAACGAGGTTGACAAGGTCGAGATACAGACACTTCAGGACAACTATATCGAGCTCACCGCCATGGATAACAGCGCCGTTATCTTGAGGGCGAAAATTGCCAAGGACGGGGAGATAAAGAATTCCATTCTCGCGGAACATGGTTATTCAGCTATCGTCAAGATAACGACGGGAGATAAAACAAGAACCATGTTGTTTGATTTCGGGTTTTCAGAAGGCGGTGCGGCCTTTAATGCCGATGCGCTCGGTGTAGAAATGGGGGCGGTTGAGGTGATGGCCCTCTCTCATGGTCATACCGACCACATTGGGGGTCTTGAAAGGCTCGTCGGAATGATTGGCAAAGAGGGGATAGAGTTGGTTCTCCATCCGAGTGCGTTCAGGTTTCCAAGATATTTAAAGGTAGGAGAGGATTCAAGGGCTTATTTCATGAAATTCACCAGAGAAATGGTGGAAAATACGGGAGCCAGGGTTGTGGAGACGAGAGAGCCTTACAGTCTTCTGGATGGCAATGTCTTGTTTCTGGGTGAAATTGAACGTAAAACAGATTTTGAAAAGGGATTCCCCATCGCCCATTTTGAGGAAGATGGTGTTGAGAAATGGGACCCCATAGAAGATGATACCTCAATTGTGATGCATGTGAAGGGGAAGGGACTTGTCGTACTCTCAGGATGCGCGCATTCCGGTATCGTCAATACCGTGCAATATGCCAGAGCTGTTACGGGTATTGACGAAGTTTTTGCGATTATGGGGGGGTTTCACCTTTCGGGTCCGGCATTTGAGCCGATTATAGGCAGGACTACGGAAGAGCTGAAAAAGTTTAAATCCGATTATGTGGTGCCGACTCATTGTACCGGCAGAAAGGCTACCGCGTACATTGAAAAGGAGATGCCGGATCAATTTATTATGAACATGTCAGGGACAAAACTGACCTTCGCGGCCGAATAGGAGTACCATCAATGGCGGATACGCCGAATATAAAGCCGGGACTGGCTGCAGATATCATTGTAAATGTCGATTTTAAGAGAGAGTCAATCGATGTCAGAAGGGCGGTTGTCTATGACGTTCTTGATAAACGGATAATATTGTCTGAAACGAGTCCGCCGATTGCAAGACGTCACGTCGGCAACAGGATCGCTGTAACCTATTCTGTCAAGGAGAAAGACGATCTGGTTCGCTATGGTTTTTATGGGAGAATTGTGGAGTTAATCAGAGATTATGAACTTGCTTCCGCGGAAACCGTTGTTGCCGTTGTCGTAGAGCAGGAGAGCGACCCCGTAGAAACCAATATAAGAATGTTTTACCGTGTTGAACCAATGGGAGACAGCGGCGTGGCCCTTTTCATAGCGGGGGAAAAGGTAAATATAGTCGATATCTCTATCGGTGGGGCAAAGGTTACCCATCCCGGAGTCCACCCTTTTGAACACGGCAGAAGGGTGGAAGGGGTTTTGCACCTCGATGGAGAGGCTTATGATATTGAGGCGAGGATAATCCGTGTGTGGCAGACGCTTGAACACCACAGGATAACAGACCTGGAATTTGTGACAATGCAGTTCTTGAATATGGACAGTGACCTGGAAGATTTGCTGGCCAGGAAGATCAGGGAAGTTGAAAGGGAGATACGCTTCAGGGAGATGTTTCCTTAACTGCTCAGGTTCCAAGTTCCAAGTTCCAAGTTCCAAGGTTCAAGGTTAGAGAGATGCTAACCGTAAACCTTGAACTTGATAACCTGGGTAGAGTACATATCGCCCAGCGAATTCAAAGATGTTTACGAGCAGGCCAGACGAATCCCGCAGTAGCGGGACTGCCATTCGCGGATTCATTAACTATCTCAAAAAAATGTGAAAAGCGCAAAGTAGCCAACCGTGAACCGTGAACCGTGAACCGTGAACCCGATAACCTGAGTAGTTACATGTTGCCTTAGTTGCCTACCTTAACTTTGTCCGTTTTTACCCACCACCGCGCACTAATCACACTTTTTATATACCATCAATTTCATAAATCTTTGCTTGACTTGTTATATTAATTATGTAATGCAATAAATGCTTCAACAAAAAAATTTACTGAAGGATTTCCTTAATATGATAATTGCAGAGAAAATAATAGTTAAGGAAAAGGAGGGAAATCTCACAAAATCTCAAAAGGCGGCCTTGAAGTATATACTTGATCATTACGAAGAGGCTATCTTTCTTCCCGCTTCAAGCCTTGCCAGAAAGATCGGGGTGAGTGAGGCCACCATAATAAGACTCGCCCAGGCTATGGGATTTAAAGGATTTCCTGAATTTAAAAGAGCCCTCCAATCCTCGATTAAGGAGAAAATATCCACTGTATCAAGGCTTGAGCATACTGTAAGCCATATAAAGGATGAAGAGGATACCTTGATCAAGGTATTTCAAGAGGACATAGGAAACCTCTCCCAGACCCTTAAAGATATATCCATCGACACATTCATAAAGGTAGTAAAGGAGATAAAGAGAGCTGAACGCATCTTCATTATAGGTCTTAGAAGCGCGTATTCTCTTTCTATCTTTTTCGGAACGACCCTGCGCTACATAGGAAAAGATGTCAGGGTCTTAAAACCCGACCATGGTGAATTCTGGGATCACACCGCTACATGGCGAAAAAGTGATCTTGTCATCGGTATCAGTTTTCCAAGGTACGCCAAGACAACCATAGATGCCGTGCAATATGCCAGAGAAAAGGGGCTAAAGTGCATAGGTATAACCGATCACTTTTTGTCCCCTTTGGCAAAGCATTGTGATCTTGTCCTTACCGCGAGATGTGGCATAGATTCATACGTTGAATCTTTCACCGCTCCTTTGAGCCTTATCAATGCCATTGTAACGGCGGTAAGTGTTCATGATCCGGACAAGACGTTAAAATCACTGAAAAAGCTTGAGGCTGTATGGAGTGAAAGAGACATTTATATTCATCAAGAAGAAATGGAGGTAAAGTAAAATGGGAGATTCACTAAGCAGCATTTATAATCCTAAGTCCATAGCGGTTATAGGTGCGTCGGAAGTGCCGGGAAAGGCGGCTGAACGAAGGACGAGAAGTCTTATAACAGGGGGTTTTAAGGGTGAGATATATCTCATCAACCCCAAGAGAGAAAAACTTTTCGACAGGAAGGCATATCCCTCTATCCTGGATATCGGGGCCAAGGTCGATCTGGTAATGATTGTGGTTCCTCCCAAGATCATTCCCCAGGCGGTGGCCGACAGTGTGAAAATGGGGGCAAAGGGTATTGTGATCATCACCGCCGGATTGGGTGAAACCGGTGAAGAAGGGAAAAGGTTAGAGGCGGAGATATTGAGGATCGCCGACGAAGGCGGGGCAAAGA
>JADFWA010000209.1 GCA_015222855.1 Pseudomonadota bacterium
ATATTGAGGTTTTAAATAAGCAAATACTGATAAATTTGAATATTTATGATTCAAACAATTTTTATTCTCTGCGTTCTCTGCGACCTCTGCGGTAAAAAATATCAGACCTGAGCAGTTACAAAATAACAGAGTAAATTTAAGGTTGAAAATGGGTGAAAGGGTATTAAATCTTTATGCCGATGGGGCGTGCCGGGGGAATCCCGGTGAGGGGGGCGCAGGGGCTGTTCTGATAGATCAGGAGGGGAATGTAGTGGGTACCGTCAGAAAATTTCTGGGCGTGTGTACCAATAATGTGGCCGAATACAGTGCCCTTATAATAGGCTTGGAAGAGGCGTTAAAAAAAGGGTGCAACAAGCTTCATATCTTTCTCGACTCAGAACTGCTGGTCAGACAGGTAAAGGGGGTCTACAGAGTAAAAAACAGCAATCTGAAGAGTCTTATGAAAGAAGTGAGGGGGTTGCTATCATCTCTTGATGGGTATACAATAGAACATATCGTTAGAGATAAAAACAAGATGGCCGATAGATTGGCCAATGAAGCTATTGATTATAAATAATAGTTCCGAGTTCAAAGTTAAACCCGGAACTCGGAACTCTGTTTTGTGTGTCGGAGTAGATTAGATGATCGCTGGTCCGGTCCTCCGGGCTGGAGGAAAGTCCGAGCTCCGCAGGGCAGGATGGTCGCTAACGGCGACTGGGGGTGACCCTAAGGAAAGTGCCACAGAAAATATACCGCCCGGTGTAACCCACCGGGTAAGGGTGAAAAGGTGAGGTAAGAGCTCACCAGTTCTCCGGGTGACCGGGGAAGCTTGGTAAACCCCATCCGGAGCAAGACCAAATAGGAGAACGTTTGAGGGTGGCCCGCTCGAAGTTCTCGGGTAGTGTCGCTTGAGGCAGCAGGCAACTGCTGTCCCAGATTAATGATCATTGCCCCCTTCAGGGTGACCGGGAGGGGGAACAGAACTCGGCTTATGATCTGCTCCGACACGCTGTTAGTTCAGAGTTCTGGGTTCCGAGTTCTGCATCAAAGAAAAGTTATGTTCAGAAAATCCGCAATAATCTGTCTTTCCCTTTTTTGGTTTTTAATTATTCCTTTGGGTAACGGTTATGCTTATGATGCCGGGCAGGCTATGAAGGTAGCCGATGGTTATCTTAAACGTGGGCTTTACCTCGAGGCGATTGGGGCATATCAGGATATTGCGGACAATTCTGATGTCTGTGAGATACGGGCAAGGTCTATACTCAGGATAGGAGATATCTACAGTTATTTTCTTAATAATCATGACTTGGCGCTGGAAAAATATTCAATCGTGAAGGAAAAATATCCCGGTAGCGGGTATGTGGGAAATGCCTGTTTTAATTCAGGAATGATTCTTTGTGAGAAAAGAGAGTATAAAAAAGCCTTGGAACAATTCAGGATGTATCTTGAGAGGTGTCCACAGGGGATAAGGAGGAGAACAGCCGAATTTATGGTCGAGACCTGTTCCAGACCCCCTTCCATGATTGAAAGAAAGGATAAAGTTGGGGCCTTCGAGGTTTCTCCGGATGAGAAGATAAGGATCTTGATCGTTGAGGGTGGAAAGGAGATCGGTATAAGCTGTTCCATCCCGTTTGTGGTAAAAGATTTCGAGAAGAGAGACACACTCCTCAGACTGCTGCCAGGCCGGATTGCAGTTATAAGGATTCACGGCAGAGCCATAAAGGTAGATGATGCCGTTTTGCCTTATGACAGCCTGGTTATACTTCCATCTGGGAAGGGGATACTGAAGGTAAACGGTAAATCTTACAGGGGAGAGGTCAGGATACAGAAAAATGCCGATGATGGGATGAATGTTATTAACGTTCTGGGATTGGAGGAATATCTTTACGGTGTTGTACCAAAGGAGATGTCCCCCCGCTGGTCTATGGAGGCTTTGAAGGCACAGGCGATAGTGGCGAGGAGCTATGCGCTCTATCAGAAGGGGAAAAGCGGGGACAGGGATTATGATCTTTATTCCACGACGTATTCTCAGGTTTATGGGGGACATGATGTGGAATTCAGGTGGTCTAACATGGCCGTGGATGAGACCAGGGGAAAGGTACTTCTCTATAATGGCCGGCCGGTTTTGACGTATTTTCATTCAAACAGCGGGGGTAAGACTGAAGATGCAAAGAATGTATGGACGGCGGATATCCCTTATCTTAAAGGGATTCCCGATAGCTATAGCGCAAAGGCTCCAAAATATTTATGGACGCTGTCTCTGGGCCTGGATGAGATAAGGAAAGCCCTGAATAAACATGGTGTTGATGTTGGTGATATATATGAGGTAACTCCTGCTGAAGTCAGTCCATCCGGCAGGGTTGCAAGAGTCAGGATATTGCATAGCGGTGGGGAGACGATTCTTACCGGCAATAATTTTCGAATCAAGGTAGATCCCACGATGATTAAAAGCACCCTCTTTACGATGACCGGAAATGGGGGCAGAATCCGCTTTGAGGGCAGGGGGTACGGCCACGGTGTCGGTCTTAGCCAGTGGGGGGCTTACATGATGGCCAAAGAGGGATATTCATACAGGGATATTCTGAAGCACTACTATCCAGGCATTGAAATCAGGTGAGCAAACAGGCACAAAGGCACAAAGTAAACAGGTCTGTTCAAGGATAAAAAGAAGGGGATGCCCATGAATTTATGGACATCCCCTATATATATTATCAAACTCTCGTTCCCACGCTCCTGCGTGGGAATGCATACCTGCTTTTCTCGTTCCCACGCAGGAGCATGGGAACGAGGTGAATGAAACCAATTGAACTAATAAACCTGTTCCGCTTTTCTTTCTTTGTGCCTTTGGTACGGGCGTATTGCTATACGCTTGTACATACCTGAGTAGTTATCCTATCCCCAGGCTTTTTTCAGCCTCCAGTACGTCCAATGTCGTTTTAATAACCGTGTCTGAAGTCAGCGACATGCTGTCTATGCCGCATTCGACCAGGAATCTGGCGAATTCAGGGTAGTCGCTCGGGCCCTGTCCGCAAATACCGATCTTTTTACCCATCTTTTTAGCCTTGGTGATGGCCATCTTTATCAGGTCGAGAACGGCCTGATTTCTCTCATCAAAGATGTGTGCGATCTGGGCGGAGTCCCTGTCCAGTCCAAGGGTTAGCTGGGTAAGGTCGTTGGATCCTATAGAAAATCCGTCGAAGATTTTGCCGAATTCTTCTATGAGGACGACATTGCTCGGGATCTCCACCATCATGTAAATTTCCAGTCCGCCTTCTCCCTGTACCAGTCCATTTTCCGCCATTATCTTGATGACTCTTTCCCCTTCGCTGACGGTACGGCAGAAGGGAACCATCAATTTGACGTTGGTCAGACCCATTTCATTCCTTACCTTCTTCATGGCCTGACACTCCAGGACGAAGCCTTCCCTGTAACGATCATCATAGTAGCGTGATGCCCCCCGGAAACCGATCATCGGGTTTTCTTCATCTTCCTCAAAATAGATGCCGCCGATGAGGTTTGCGTATTCGTTGCTCTTGAAGTCACTCATCCTGACGATGACGTCATTGGGATAAAAGGACGCCCCTATCTTTGCCACGCCCTGGGCCAGTTTATCCACGAAGAAGTCGCCCTTATTGTCATATCCCTTTGTCAGAACCTCTATCTCCTTTTTGACATCAATATCCGTGACCTTGTCAAATTGAATGAGGGCCATCGGGTGAATCCTGATGTAATTGTTGATTATAAATTCCAGTCTGGCAAGGCCGACACCGTCATTGGGGATGCCGGCAAGGTCAAAGGCTACCTCCGGGTTTCCCACATTCATCATGATATCGGTTTTTGGTCTCTCCATGTTTTCCAGGTTAACCCTCTGGATGTCATATTTTAAAATGCCTTCGTAGACGTTTCCAACCTCCCCTTCGGCGCAGGATACCGTAGCCTCACTTACACCCTGGAGCTTCTCCGTGCAATTTCCGGTGCCGACAATGCAGGGAACGCCCAGTTCACGGCTGACGATGGCGGCATGGCAGGTTCTTCCTCCCTTGTTGGTTACGATGGCGGCGGCGATCTTCATTATCGGTTCCCAGTCGGGATCCGTCATATCGGTAACAAGTATCTCCCCCTTTTTGAAGTTTTTGATTTCGTCGACAGTTTCTGTGATATGGACAGGGCCGGCGCCGATTTTTGCCCCGACACTCGTTCCGGAAACAAGGGGCGTTTTTTCTTCAAGAAGTACATAGCTTTCCAGGACATTTGCGTCCTTTTGTGATTGGACGGTTTCAGGCCTTGCCTGGAGAATAAAGAGTTCGCCTGTCTCTCCGTCTTTCCCCCATTCGACATCCATCGGTTTGAAAAAGCCCGCCTCTTCCGAGTAGTGATCTTCTATAATCATCGTCCAGCGTCCCAGGGTCAGGATTTCATCCTCTGTCAGGCAGAAGCGTACTCTATCCTCTGCGGGAACGGGGATGGTTTCCGTTGTCTCGCTTTCCATGCCGGAGGCATAGACCATCTTTACTTCCTTTGATCCCAATTTTTTCTGGACTATCGGTCTGTATCCGTTTTTAAGTGTAGGTTTGAAGACGTAAAATTCATCCGGGTTTACCGTTCCCTGGACAATTGTTTCACCGAGGCCGTAAGAGGCGGTGATCAGGACCGCATCCTTGAATCCCGTTTCAGTATCAATGGAGAATGTGACACCCGAGGCGCCCAGATCGGAACGCACCATTTTCTGGACACCTATGGAAAGGGCTATGGATAGATGATCAAACCCCTTGTCCACTCTGTATGAGATAGCCCTGTTGGTGAAGAGGGAGGCGAAGCATTTTTTGCAGGAATCGATGATGGCTTCTTCGCCTTTCACATTGAGGAAGGTCTCCTGCTGGCCTGCAAAGCTTGCGTCGGGCAGGTCCTCAGCGGTTGCCGAGCTTCTTACCGCCACGGCAATATTTTCCTCATATTCTTCACACAGTTTACGGTATGCCTTTATTATTTCATCCTTGAGGTCATCCGGAAATTCGGCGTTGTAGATTAAAGAACGGAGCTTGCTTCCCCTCTCGCTTAAGTTATCCATGTCATGGGTATCCAGATCGGAGAGAATTTTTTTCATTTCTTCGATAATGCCTGTAGATTCCAATAGATATCTGTAAGCATGGGCCGTCACGGCAAATCCATCAGGGACATCGATTCCCTTGCTCTGAAGTTCCCTTCTCATTTCACCCAGGGAGGCGTTTTTCCCTCCGACCTGAGGGATGTCACCCAACTCTATTTCATCAAACCACAGTATCAGTTTATTGTCTTTCATTTATGACCTCCTGAAGATATTGTGCAGATAAAAAAATCCATCAACATCAAAACACGAACAACTTACCTAACTATCAGTTTGGTTTTTTGAAGTCAACCAGAAAAAAGTTTTAGATTGGATGGTGTGAACGGTGGGGGTCAGGGGGCAGGCAAAGAACAGTTCCGGGTTCAAGGTTCCGGGTTCAAAGTTAAAAGACACGGAACTCCGAACTCAGAACTAAAAAGACAGGGGTCAGGGATCAGCCGGTAACCGATCCCTGTAAACTGTCCCCTGGTAGCTGTTTTACTTACTCTTCTTCGTCTTCTTCGTCATCCTCGTAGTAATCCTCAATCGCACCCTCTGCTCCTTCAGGAACTTCCGACTCTATGGAGCGTGAAACTCCCCTTGTAAGTATCGCTGCAATGAGGAAGAGCAGGATAACCGAAATGACAATGATCATAGTGATCGTTGCGGTCCATGATTTTACTTCTTTTTCTACATTTTGAGAGTAAGCCTGGGCGAGTTCATTGAACTTCTCCACATCCACTCCCATACCTATCCATCCGAACCCACCAGGCTTTGGATAGTTCTTAGAATAGAATTTGATCGGTGCATAGGCCACGAACTTCGTGCGACCCGCAAACTTATAAGTCTTGATCCCTGAATGTCCCGCAGCCGCGTCTTTTGCTATCTCCGGCAGGCCACTATCCATAAATCCAAGAAGATTGAGATTTAATACCTCATCCCCTTTTTCGGTCAGAGTTTTTGCGGTTTTTTTGGTAAGCGGCGGAACAGGTTTCCCATTACTATAGAAACCGGCTATATGGTAGTCACTCGGATGGGAGATAATAAACCCCCTGTTGTCCACCATATAGGCGTAATTGCCGGTCGATGCATCCGCCTCCACAACATACTCAGACTGAGTCGGTACAGTATGGTCAGTAAACTCAGCAATGTGCCTTGTATCAAGAGCAAGGGCAATTATGCCGGCAAATCCCCTATCATCAAATAAGGGAGTGCACATGCGAATTATACCCCTGAACCTCTTTCCCTTCTCAAAATCCGGCCTGTTCACATACCAGCCGGTAATGTGAGAAATATAAACTTCCCCTTTCCTGAATTTTCTGGTCCTGGCAAAGTAATCCTCAGATTTGTAGGTAGTATTTGCGGGATCACTTACATCTGTCAGTTCTGATCCTGGTACTATCTTCCCTTTAACAACTTTAATCAGTTCCTTACCAGTTCTGTCGATCAGAGACATTTCAGTGTAGAGGGGGGACAAAACCTTGCGTACCTTTTTATCCTCCTTTATCCAGATGTAGCTCCTCTTCTTGCTTGTAAACTCTTTATATGCAGAATCGGTTGCCGGAATGATCGTTGCAATCAACAAATCATCCCTTCTCTCCCCGAGGAATTTAGCCACCTCTTCAGCCGTATTTATGGCACGTATCCTGATTTCATTCTGGGATTTTTCAGTCAAAACAACCGTCGCCCGCTGCTTTGTTGTTTCTCCCACATTGAATATGCCTTTGGCTATGAGAAGAGCCATCAGTGATAAGGGGATCACGATAAGCAGGAAGAATATCCTTCCTACGGTGAACAGCTGCTTATCTTTTTTAGTTTCTGACATTATCATTTCCCCCTAAGCTGTCGTTAGTTTTTGAAGTTTATTGTCTTATACTATCCCAGAAAATAGCTCATGAAGGGGTTTGCGTAGATAAGAATCATTGATATGACCAGACCATATATTGCCACAGATTCCGCCATGGCCAGACCTATAATCATGGTCATCATTATCTTTGCCTGAGCCCCTGGGTTCCTCCCGACCGCCCCGGTCGCACCGTTGATCGCGGCACCCATTCCTATACCCACACCACAGCCTGCCACTCCTATGGATAAGGCTGCTCCGATCATGGCTGCAAGGGCAAAAAGAGCCTTTGGATATGAATCTCCCGCCGTCGGAAGCACCTCTGCAGAGAAGGCCACTGGTGAAACTAATAACAACGTAGCCGCTGTTACTAAGAGGATTAATAACACTTTTCTAATTTTCTGCCACATTTTTCATTCTCCTTTCACTGTCACTTAGTTTTTTTCATTTCCCTCTCTAATGGCACAAAAAGTACCTTGAGACAAGAGGGAATTTTTAAGGGCAAAAGGGGCTTTTGCAATGGCTGTGCCACTTTATGATGGATAGTGGATTTCTGCCTTTAACATGGCATAAACATTTGTGAATTTTGAATTTTGGATTCCTGTGCACGATGTTTTCTTGTGAAGATAACGTTTAACGTCTTGTTAAATCGCGTTCTCCGGATTTAACGGATTGTGAAATTGCAGGCCATATTTTTATTGAAATATTTAAACAGGAACGATAGTATCGATATATTGGCAAAGGGCAAAGGGCAAAAGGCAAAGGGTGAAAGGCAAAAGGGTGAAAGGGTGAAAGGTGAAAGGTGAAAGGTAATAAGTCCCTTAATTGTAAAGTTCGTGCAAAAATGGCAAAAGAATTTAGTTATTCGTAATTCGAATATCGGAAACCGGAAACCGATTTACGAATAACGATTTACGTTTTACGAATTTCGAGTTTCGATATTCGATTTCCGGTTTATCCGGGTTAGGAGGGGGTAAAATAGTGCAGGAAGTATTGACCGCTGTAACCTATCTGGTTGTCTGGCTTGTCTGTGGGAAGGTTATCGGTATTGAGAGTGGATTGACCAAGCTTCTTATTTCGTTGGGTGCTGCTGTGGGTGTTTATGTATTGATGGCCGTTAAGGGACGTAGAGAAAAAAATCAAGAAGAGGAGTGATTAACTATGCGGGAAACCCGGTCCAACGATAAAAAAAAGCATTTCAGGATTGATTTCAGGTTTTCCATCTGGTTGGCCACCTCCATTGTTGTTTTGATGATTCTTATGTTTGCTCTGACCATCAATAGTGCAAGGGAAAGGGATATGGTGGAGCAGTTCAGTAAACAGCAGCTGGCTATTGCCAGAGGAACGGCCGCCGGGATAGAAGAACTCGTTGTTGGTATTGAGAAGAGCATGGTAACTCTGTCCAGGCTTCCATGTGTTAAGGGAACCATGCCCGAAGCCACCATCCAGAGCATGAAGGTAATTTATGATGACCTGGAAGGAAGGGTTGAGTTTATAGCCGTGGAAAACAAATATGGGGTAATTATAGCCGCTTATCCTCCTTCTCTCCTTAAGGGGATAATGGGCAAGAGTTTCGGGTTTCGCCGCTATTTTCAGGAGGCAAAGAGAACGGGAAAACCATGTGTAAGCGATCTGGTACTGGTGGGTGGTGAAAAGTATGAAGATGTGGAAAACAGGTTTAAGTCGATAATTGTCGCCGTTCCCAAATATGATCCAGGCAATGAGTTTTCCGGTGTGGTTCTGGCCGCGCTCTCTTTTTCCACTATCATCGACCGGTACATCAAGCCAATTAAGTGTGATATGCCGTGCTGTCTCTGGATGGTGGATGATAGCGGCACAATACTTGTCCACCCCGATGCGGAATTTGTGGGCGAGAATGTAGGGATACTCGAAGGCGCAAAATCTGAGGAAAGAATATCCCTGAAAGATGCGCTGCTGAGAGGGGAAGAGGGATATGGCGAATATATGCTGCTTAAAAAGGATGGCAGGGTTGAAAAAAGTATTGTGGCCTATGCCCCGATTCACCTGGGTTCGCGGAAGTGGACGATCGTTGCCGGTATTCCTCACGATGCTGCTATTCTGCTTTTGCGCAAGACTTTTTTCAATATCATGTTTGTGGCTGCGCTGCTGATTGCAGCGGTTGTTATCGGGAGTATAGCTGTGGTCTATTCCGGGAGGAGACGATTGCGCCTCGAGGAAGAATTGAGGCACCTCAGGGAAAGGAGCAGTTGGCAGGAAAAGCTTGCCAGGGAAAAGAGGACTATTGAGGGGATCATAGAGGGGTCCCCCATACCGGCATTTGTTATAGACAGGGAGCACAAGATCATCCTCTGGAACAAGGCCTGTGCGGAGCTGACCGGTTTTGACAGCAAAGACATGATAGGCACGGACAGGCAGTATGTTCCATTTTATCCTGAAAAAAGGCCGCTAATAGCCGATGTGATTGTTGACAGCGATGTTGAGGGGCTGAAGAAGTATTATGGCAAGAAGAAGATACTGAAATCTACGGTGGTAGAGGACGCCTATGAAGCGAGGGATTTCTTTGAGGACATGGGCGGCATAAAGAGACACCTTTATTTTATGGCGGCCCCGATATACGATGAGAATGGGGAGGTCATCGCGGCCATCGAGACACTTCAGGATGTTTCCAGGGAGAGGGAAATGGAGCTTAGCTTGAAAGAGTATGCCGAGTCGCTCAAGAACGAACTGTATGAGAATGTCAAGCTGCGGGAGAATGTGGAGGGACTTTACAGTTATCTCCAGTCCATATTGGACAGTTCCCCCGATCGGGTATTTGCCCTCAGCAGTGAAGGTATTATCAATTATGTCAGCCGGGGTATGGGTGAAGGGGCCGAATTTACCACCCACCAGATCAAGGGTAAGCATTTTACGGAATTTGTTGCTCCGGAACACAGGGATTTTATGCTTGAAAAATGGGAGGAGATGAAGAAGGGGATATTTAGGCCTTATGAGATTGAGGTGAGAAAAGAGGATGGTTCGGTGAGAAATTTATTGTTAACCTCCGGGACGATCAGAGGAACTGACCGGTATGTTATTGTTCAGCGGGACGTCACGGAATTTAAGGATCTTGAGAAGAAGTTCTATGAGAGCCAGAAACTTGCCGCTGTGGGGCAGCTATCAGCCGGTATTGCGCATGAGATCAGAAATCCGCTTTCCTCTATAAAGATGAGTCTGCAGATTCTGGCAAAACGGTTGAAACCTTCGGGAAATGATTTGAAGAGATTCAATATTGCCGAGAAAGAGGTGGAACACCTGGAGAAACTGGTAAGGGATATCCTTATTTTTGCCAGACCTGAGGAACCAAAGATGGAGCTTGCCGATATTAACAAGTCTCTTGAGGACTCTCTGGCAATGGCTGAAAAGGAGATAGCAGACAAGAAGATACATGTACATAGTGTATATGACAAAAAGGTACCACTTATAAAGTTTGATCCGGCCATGCTGGAGCAGGCATTTTTAAATATCTACCTCAATGCTGTTGATGCGATGGAGTCAAATGGAAAACTTCTGATATCGACGAAATTAATTGAAAATAAGTACGATTACGTTGTTATTGAAATTGAGGATAACGGTTGTGGTATTGATGATGATGACCTTCACCATATATTCAATCCGTTTTTTACGATGAAGAAAGATGGTACGGGCCTTGGGCTGACCCAGGTTGAGAAGATTGTTGACCTGCATCGGGGGACGATTGAGATCATAAGCAGGAAGGGGAAAGGAACCAGGATCTGTATGACATTTCCGGTTTCCACCACCGGAACAGAGAAGGGGTAAAGGAGTGAAGGCATGCCGAAGATTCTTGTAATTGATGATGATACTTCCATATGCGAGACCCTTGAGCTGTATCTGACCGAAGAGGGGCATGAAGTTCATACTGCCCTGACCGGCACCGACGGGTTGAATAAAGCGGTGGAGGTCTTGCCGGATGTCGTAATTCTGGATATAAGGCTTCCCGATATTGACGGTTTTACCGTATTGGAAGATCTGAAAGAGGATGGTGAAGAAACCAGGGTGATTATGATTACCGCTCATCATGATATGGATACGACCATCAAGGCCATGAAAGAGGGGGCCTTTGATTATATCCACAAACCTATTAATATAGATGAGTTGGATATAGCCATTCAGAAGGCGCTCGAAAGCCTTGAAATGGAAAAGAAGATAAATGGTCTTCTCATGGAGCCTTCGAGGGACTTCAAGGTGGGTGATATTATCGGTAGAGGCAAGGGGATGAGGGAGGTATTTAAGACCATAGGAGTTGTTTCCCAGAGCAGGACAACGGTGCTTATTCAGGGGGAGAGCGGAACCGGAAAGGAGCTGATTGCCAAGGTTATACATAACAATACATCGAGTGACGAACCCTATATAGCGGTAAACTGTTCCGCCATTGTGGATACCCTCCTTGAATCGGAGCTCTTCGGTCATGAGAAGGGTTCCTTCACGGGTGCGATAAGCAGGAAATTGGGCAAATTTGAGCTTGCCCGTTACGGCACGGTTTTCCTGGATGAGATTAGTGAGATGTCGGTAAATCTGCAAGCCAAACTCCTGAGAGTACTTCAGGAGATGGAATTTGAGAGGGTTGGCGGTAAGGACAGGGTAAATGTGAATGCGAGGATAATCGCCGCCACCAACAAAAATCTCAAGGAGCTTGTGAGGGAAGGGAAATTCAGGGATGATCTTTATTATCGCCTGAACATTGTAGCAATAAACATCCCCCCCTTGAGGGAAAGAAGGGAGGATATCCCTTCCCTTGTCGACTATCTCATCAAAAAGATCAATTATGACCTCCATAAGAAGATTGCCGGCGTGTCCGATGAGATGATGGACATCTTTCTCAAATACGACTGGCCCGGAAATATCAGGGAGCTGGAAAATCTCCTGGTGAGGGCTGCCGTTGTTACCAAAGGGCAGGTCCTCGGGAGGGGGGATTTCCCGGATCTGCTGGAAAGCTTTGTCAGCGGTGAGGTTCGGGATAAAGTGCCCGGCGTGGTGGGGGGTGGAGAAGATGAGGATTTTGAATTCCGTACCATTGATGAGATAGAGGAGAGACACATAAGAAATGTAATCGGGAAGACCGGCAAAAACAAGGGTGAAATCTGTGAAATACTCGGCATCTCCCGTCCCACCCTTGAGAGAAAGCTGGAAAAGTACGGGATTACGTTTGAATAGTAAAGGCCAAAGGTCAAAGGTTAAGGGTGAAAGGCTAAGGGCTAAGGGGAAACCTTTAACCTTTTACCCTTAACCTTTGACCTGATTTATGGAGTAAATCAAAAGTGAAGATAACATCGGTAGAGTTCATAAAAAGCGCCAGGGAGCCATCTCAGTATCCGAAGGATTCACTTCCTGAGGTGGCCTTCGCCGGCAGATCCAATGTGGGTAAATCTTCCCTTATTAACACCCTCGTTAATCGAAAGAGACTTGCCAGGACGAGTACCACTCCGGGAAGAACGCAGCTTATAAATTTTTTTACGGTGAATGACCGCGTTAGTTTTGTCGATCTTCCCGGTTATGGATATGCCAGAGTGCCCCGTTCCGTAAAAAAGGAATGGGGGCCTATGGTGGAAAGGTATCTTAAGGAACGGAAGAATCTGCGCCTTGTCATCCTGATCCTTGATGTGAGGAGGGATCCATCTGAGGGTGATCTCGCTCTTGTTGAATGGCTCCGTTTTTACGGTATTGATTCGATCTTTGTCCTGACAAAGATCGACAAAATTTCAAAGAGTCAGGTAAATCTTCGTCATCACAAGATCGGAGAGCATCTGGGAGTGTCAGATGATAAATTGGTATGTTTTTCAGCCAAGACAGGTTATGGAAAAGGGGCGATCTGGAAGGTGATAGAGAGAATAACGTAACTACTCAGGTATGTAGGGGCGTATAGCAATACGCCCGTACCAAAGGCACAAAGAATAAAAAAGAAAAACAGTTTTATTAGTTCTATTGGTTTCATTGGTTAACTGCTAACTTTGCTATAAAAGCGTACCCCCTGATTGATTTTGTGGAGAAGGTTTAGCCGATAGCCGTTAACGTTTTCATCGTAAAATTTTTTGTTAGGGCATCCTAAGTTTGTTCTATCTTGCTAATCTTACAGGATTTTTAGTTTGACATATGTATTAAGTTTTGATATAGGCCCCATCGGTGATACGGGAAATTTTATAATTAGTGTCTGTCTAGAAATGAGGATTTTTGTTCAAGTTCAAGAAAGGCGAAAATTTTAACCGCAGGAATACATAGGGTATTTCGAGGATTAAAATTTGAGCCTGACGTAGAAATTGGGCAAAAAGACCATTTCTGGATGGGCACTAATTAAGAAAGCCTTAGATATTGAATGAATGGGAGAGATAAATGATGTCAGCACCAGTCACGCCCTACCTTGAAATATCGCAAGTTATTGAAGATGCCGGCGGTGAGGCGTTAAGGAAGTGTTATCAATGCGGGACGTGTACCGGAACCTGTCCATGGAGTTCTATAACGGAGTTTAATGTTCGAAAACTCATCAGGCAGGGGCAGTTTGGGTTTGACGGGATTGAGGAGTTTATGTGGCATTGCTCCACCTGCAATTTTTGTGTTTCAAGGTGTCCCCGGGGGGTTGAGATCATTGATGTTATCAGGGCTGTGAGAAGGGTATACTCGGAGGGTGGTCTGCTTCCCGAGAGCCTGCGTGTCTTTATAGGCAGTCTTTCCTCACGCGGGAATCCATGGTCAGGGGAACCGGATAAGAGAAATGACTGGTATGAGGGAGATTATCCGCATTTTTCCGAAGATACGGAATATCTGTATTTTACCTGTTGTACGGTTTGTTATGATCCCAGGAACATCCAGGTTGCACGTGCCACGGCTGAGATATTGGACCGGGCGGGTATAAGCTGGGGACTTTTGGGCACGGATGTAAACTGTTGCGGGGAGAGTGCAGGCAAGGTTGGTGACTCTGCCCTTTTTGAGCGCCTTAAAAATAACAATGAAGAAATTTTTAAATCAAACAAGGTGAAGAAGATTATCGTTAATTCACCTCACTGCTATTATACCTTCAAACAAGAATATGACGGAAAATATGAAGTTATCCACATTACCGAACTTCTTGCCGATCTCATCCGGGATGGAAAGATTGCACCCAAAAAGGATCTTGGCGGAACGAAGATAACCTATCATGATCCGTGCTATCTGGGGAGACACAGCGGTATTTATGACGCTCCACGGGACATATTAAGATCCATACCCGGTGTAGAACTTGTGGAGATGGAAAGGAGCAGGGAACAGGGTATGTGCTGTGGCGGCGGCGGCGGCGGCTTGTGGACCGAGAGGAGTAAAGGTGAGAGGCTGGGCGACCTGCGGTTGGAGGAAGCCCTGGGAACAGGCGCGACTATACTGGCTACCACGTGTCCCTACTGTATTTCAATGCTGGAAGACAGCGTCAAGACAGCGAATGCCGATGAAAAGATAAAGGTGAAGGATATAACGGAATTAATCCTCGACAGTCTGGAGTGACGTAACTACTCAGGTATGAGGAGTTACGAGGCACTGAGTAGTTATTCACAAGGAGTTCTTATGAGCAGAATAGGTGTTTTCGTCTGTCACTGTGGTATGAATATAGCCAAAACGGTGCGGATTGATGATGTGGTCGAATTTGCCGGAGGGCTGCCCGATGTCGTCGTGGCGGAAGGCTATAAGTTTATGTGTTCCACTCCGGGACAGGAGCTCATCCAGGAGAAGATTAAGGAATGTAATCTGGACAGGGTTATAGTTGCTGCCTGTTCGCCTCTCATGCATGAAAAGACCTTTCGCAAGGTGGTGGAAGGCGCCGGTTTGAACCAATATCTGCTGACAATAGTCAATATTCGTGAGCAGTGTTCCTGGGTGATAGCAGATGAGGATGAGGCGACTTCAAAAGCGAAGGCTTTAATTAATGGAGCCGTTTACCGCACGCGTTTACTTACCCCTCTTGCCTCGCGATTCATAGATGTCAATCCGGAAGTTATGGTTGTAGGAGGCGGGATTGCCGGTATCCAGGCGGCTCTGGAGTTGGCCGCGACGGGCAAAAAGGTGTATCTGGTAGAAAGGAGCCCCACGATCGGTGGTCACATGGCGCAGTTTGACAAGACTTTTCCTACCCTGGATTGTTCCGCCTGCATATTGACTCCAAAGATGGATGCGGTCCTGCAAAATCCCAATATTGAATTGATGACCTCCTGTGAGGTGACAGAGGTTAAGGGATTTGTGGGGAACTTTGATGTTACGGTAAAGCAGAAGGCACGGTATGTTGACCATGATAAGTGTAATGGCTGCCTTTCCTGCCTGGAAAAATGTCCTGGCAGGGGGCTTTCGGAATTCGATGAGGGGCTGGACAGGAGAAAGTCTATCTATATACCGTTTCCCCAGGCCGTTCCTCAAAAACCTGTCATTGATAGAGAAACCTGTATCTATTTCAAGAAGGGGAAGTGCCGGGTCTGTGAGAAGGTCTGTGAGCAGGATGCCATAGATTTTGAGCAGGAGGACACGTATCGCGATATTACGGTTGGCGCGATAATCGCTGCCACCGGATACGGTTTGATGGATACAACACCGCTCGTTCAATACGGTTATGGCAAATATCCGGGCGTCTATCATTCCCTGGAGGTGGAGAGACTGTTTAATTCAACCGGGCCTACCGAGGGCAAGGTCGTGATGAGAGATGGGAAAGAGCCTGAAAGTATCGCGATACTCCATTGCATAGGCAGTCGTGATACGAACTATCACGAATATTGCAGCCGGGTGTGCTGCATGTATGCCTTGAAATTCTCCCATCTCTTTAAAGAAAAGACGTCTGCCGATGTCTACCAGCTTTATATCGATATGCGATGTTTCGGCAAGGGTTATGAGGAATTTTACAGCAGGCTTCTTGAGG
>JADFWA010000210.1 GCA_015222855.1 Pseudomonadota bacterium
AAAGTTACTTTCCATTATAATGCCGCAAAACGGCATAGTGGAGCTTTTTACGAAGCCATCAACATTTACTTTAATGAACTCGCGAAAAGTCAGATATGCATTTCCACCACATCCCCGTCCTGCATAATATAATCCTTCTGGACCATCTGTCCGTCGCGAACCGATTTGCCCCATATTTTGGCGTGTTTTAATTTTACCACGAAATCCTTGTGTATCTTACCGGCCAGCTCCTCCAGAGTGCTTTCCCTGGGGATTACGAACGGGGACTTCATGTCGGGTTCCTTGCCGGGGGCCTTGGTATATACCCGTATGACCTCGGATAATTCGTACAGCTTTTCAACGAAGGTCGTAAGGTTCTTTACGTTGCGCACAGAGATGCCCAGACAGGGCAATTTCATCTCGGTCAGTTCTAAAAAAATCTCAAAGTCTTCCTCGTCTTCCGGTTTATCCATCTTGTTGACGGCGACAAGCATTTTCTTGATGAAGGGAGATTTCGTCAGATCCTCCGGAATGGGGGCATTTCCCGGAAAGATACGCAAAGTTTGAAGGATGTACATAATATCTTCAAACTGCTGCAGGGGGTCGGCATTAAGATCCAGGAGGACGACCACGATGTCGGCACGCCGGATCAGGTCCGCCATCGATGGATCCATGTAATCTCTTGTAATGGGCGGGGTATCCACGAGTTGAAACTGTATGTCTTTATAAGGAGCCATTCCCGGTGTGGGCTTGTGTGTTGTGTGGGGGAAGTCGGCTACTTCCGGTGAGGCATTCGTCAATGTATCAATGAGAGCCGACTTGCCTGTATTGGGAGGGCCGACAACCACAACCTGAGCGGCCCCTTCCTTATCAATTGAAAAGGCGGTCTTTTTCCTGGAGACCCCTTTTTTATGCAGGGCCTGGTCTTTAAATTTGGAAATGCGCCGACGGAGATCGGCCCGGAGCTTATCAGTGCCCTTGTGTTTTGGCACTATGGTGAGCATCTCTTCCAGGACTTCTACCTTGGCATTCGGTGTTTTCGCCTCTCTATACCGTTTTTCCGCTTCTAAATATTGTGGGGGCAGATTTGCCGGCATGGATTTCTACTCCTGTCGGTAAGGACGATTGAATCAAATCAAATTATAGTCAATACATACACCAAAACGGCCATAAATTCCAATTGATGTGCAGTGAGAATCTAATTAAAAAATTTTTCTTGACTGAAATCGGAATATACGAGAATATAGGGCAAGTTCTGATATGATGGTAAAGATGTATAACTAATGATTAGAAAGGAGTGTAGAAATGTTCAAGAAGATATTGTACCCAACCGATTTCTCAGATGTAGCAAATAGCGCCCTGGACTTTATTAAGCAGTTAAAAGAAGCTGGTGCGGAAGAAGTGGTCATCCTGCATGTCATTGACAAGAGCAGCCTCGACGCCTTGGCCATGTATACCAGCAAGGATTTTCTACAAATCGAAAAGGATTGGGAAGCAAATGCGGCAAGCCAGATGAGTTCAATAGCGGACGAACTGAAGGAAGCAGGTCTTGAGGTCAAGGTACGAATTGAGAATGACATTCCATTCAGGGGAATATTAAAGGTGGAAGAGGATGAGGATGTCTCCGTTATCGTTCTTGGGTCTCACGGAGTAAGTAATATCCAGGAGATGCTCCTTGGATCCGTTTCAGAAAAGGTAATAAGAAAGGCCAAGAAGCCTGTCCTCGTCGTAAAGAGATAATCCAATGTATGTACGAGTGAGCTGCCACCGGTTTCAACCGGCGGCAGCTTACTTTCCTTCCTTTAGTTTTTGCAAATTCATCAAATTCAGTTCCCCTTATCAGATTTTGTGCACAGATAAATGTATCGGTACGCCGGTTCACCGTTTTCCAGTTCATAGAAATGTCTGTTGAAGAATGAGCTGATTTTTATCCGCATGGGCTTTTCCGTTCCGTGCATGAGAAGCATCATGGCCATCCATGACGGCAGGCAGGCATTGGGGCGACGGATGAAGGAAAACCCCATTTCGCGTAATAAAGCTTCGATTTCGTCCGGTTCAGGCAGTCCATAACGTTTATGTTCGGCAAGCCACACACTGCCGGTCAATTCAAGGACGAAGTCCTCGGTTTCCGCAGCGCTCGCAATGGGAAACGCGAGGATGAACCCCAGACGTGACACCCTGGAAATTTCGCGTATAAAAAACGCCCTTTCGCTTGGAGGAACGTGTTCAAGGACGTCCATGGCCACGGCCATATCGAAATATCTGTCGCTATAGGGCAACCCGCCTTGCGCACTGTCGATGATCCGGTCGTAGGGCATTACAGTATGTTCAGGCAGGAACGCGGCGAATGTGTTGTCGAAACTGCCGATATCCAGGATTTTCATGCTCGGGGAACGGTCCTGAAAATCATAAATCATATCGGCGGCGGCTTTGTAGCGCTGATACCGGTCAAAATAAAAATCATGTAGACTGTTGCTGTCCATTTTTAATATCCAGCTTTGCGGTTTACTTTGTTGAGAAGGGGTTTGCCCGTCAGGTAACGGGTCAGATTTTCGCGAAAAAGAATCATACAAAATTCATCATACCGGTCGAAAGACCCGCCGATATGAGGTGAAATAATAACATTTTCGAGATACCAGAGAGGGCTCGTTGCCGGGAGAGGTTCCATGGCAAAGACATCCAGACCAGCGCCTGCGATATGACCGCTCTTGATTGCTTCAATCAAAGCATTTTCATCAACGGTCTTTCCACGACCCATGCTGATAAAGATAGACGAT
>JADFWA010000211.1 GCA_015222855.1 Pseudomonadota bacterium
AAGCTTTTCTGCGCATGGCTCGAGCTGCTCCAGCCAGTTCTTCAAAGGTTTCGCCTTTTGTAGCTAAAGCGGCCATAAACGCACCAATCTGGGCGTCAGTAACATTACCTGAAAATATTTCAGTGATCATTTGAGACATTTCGGTTTCGTTAAGATCGTTTTTCCGAACAATTTTTTGAAGATTTTCCCGAAACATGATGGTTATTCTCCTTCTGTAATTTTAAGAAAGTTTCTGAGAATCCTTTTGCCGACCGATGTCATGATAGATTCAGGATGAAACTGGATTCCTTCTGTTGGATGTTTTCGATGTCTGATGCCCATGATTTCTCCGTCATCGGATTCCGCACTTATCTCCAGACAATCGGGCAGATTTTTTCTTGATACAGATAAAGAGTGATAACGCATAGCCGTAAATGGCTTGCGTATGCCCTGATACAAAGTTTTTCCATCAGCCTTTATTATGGAGGTTTTTCCATGCATTAACCGTTTGGCTGAAATTACTTTTCCACCAAAAGCAACAGCAATGGTCTGATGCCCTAAACACACACCAAGGATTGGAACCAGGCCGGAGAAATGCTTAACAACTGAAAGCGATATTCCTGCTGTTTCAGGCCTGCCTGGTCCTGGTGATATAACAATTCCCGAGGGTTTCATGGTAATAAGATCGGAAATAGAAACCACATCATTGCGGAATACTTTGACCGGACTGCCAAGCTGTTCAATATATTGCACCAGGTTGTATGTAAATGAATCATAGTTGTCAATCATTACGATCATATGTGTTTCTCCTATGAGATGCTTTTCTGTAATAGCTGCAGCGCCTTTTGTATTGCCATTGCTTTATTGACGGTTTCAACTCGTTCCCGTTCAGGATCGGAGTCAGCGACTATTCCTGCGCCTGCTCGTACGGTCAGCCGTTTGTTTTCAATGCTGGCGGTTCTTATGGTAATGGCCAGATCCATATTGCCGTGAAAAGAAATATATCCAACTGCGCCCCCATACGGGCCTCTGGGTTCCTTTTCCAGTTCTGCGATGATTTCCATGGCTCTTACTTTAGGGGCGCCAGATAAGGTTCCGGCAGGGAATGAGGCTGATAGAAGATCCCATGCATCACAATCGGAACGCAGGTCACAGCATATGTTGGATACAAGGTGCATTACATGAGAATATCTTTCGACAATCATAAGATCCGTAACCTGAACCGTACCAACTTCTGCAACCCGTCCGAGGTCATTACGTCCTAAATCTACCAGCATAAGGTGTTCGGCTCTTTCTTTTTCATCTTGAAGAAGCTCATTTGCAAGTGCCCTGTCTTCCTGCTCGGTTTTTCCTCTGGGTCGTGTTCCGGCAATAGGGCGAAGGGTGGCGACTCTGTTTTCCAGTCTTACCATTGTTTCCGGTGAAGAGCCGACAAGTGCCATATCATCGAGATGCATGAAAAAGAGATAGGGAGAAGGATTAATATATCGTTGCGCTCGATACAGTTCCAGGAGATCAGGAGCAGTTTCGCAGATAAAAGGCTGAGATATTACAGCTTGAATTACTTCTCCTTCATGGATATATTTTTTTACTGTTTTTACATGTGATCGAAAAGTATCTTCTTCCATTTGAGGAGTCAGCTTGTATTCCGCTTGACTTTTTTGGATATTTTTTTCCAACGGATCGCTATCCATTGATTTAAGCATGGCTTGTATTCGAGCTGTAGCCTTCTCATAAGTTTGTTCGGGATCCTGATTTTCATCCGGAAATGCGATGACTATGCCGAAGAACGTATTGCGGATATTGTCAAAGATAATGAGTTCATCCGGTATTATAAAATGAGCAAAAGGCTTATTTTCCGGCAGCATATTCGGGATTTTTTCAAAAAAGGAAACCATTTCATAGGTTAAATATCCTACCATTCCTCCCCAGAACCTGGGAAGTTCAGGAATATCAGCCGGTTTGTATCTGCTCATAAAATCTCTAAGGATCTCCAGCGGTTTTCCATTATGAGGGATCTTATTTAAGGTGCTGTTGCCCTGAATTTCCACTTCTTTTTTAAACACTCTAATATGAAATCGGGTTGAGTAGCCAAGAAAGCTGTATCTTCCCCATCTTTCACCTCCTTCTACACTTTCAAAGAGAAATACAGGACCTTTATTTTTATAAATTTTCTTAAAAAGAGAAACCGGGGTCTCAGTATCCGCCAGGATTTCTACACAAACAGGAATTACGTTATTGCGTTCTGCCAATTGGATAAATTTATCTTTGTCTGGAAATTGTTTTATAAGCATAAATGCTCCT
>JADFWA010000212.1 GCA_015222855.1 Pseudomonadota bacterium
GACGGAGATGTTTGCCGGTGTCCTTAAAAATCTGGGTGCGAAAAGGGCGTTTGTGGTTCATGGATCGGACGGTCTTGATGAGGCCACCGTTGTCGGTGAGACGAGGGTTTCTGAATTAAATGACGGGCTGATCACAACCTATAATATCAATTCGATAGATTTTTTTGGTGAAACATCCGATGGGCGGGAACTTCTCGGAGGGGATGCCTCGGCCAATGCGGAGATTACAAGGGGTGTCCTGACGGGGAAGGACGGAGCCTGCCGGAAGGTAGTTCTTCTTAACGCGGCGCTCGCAATCATGGCAGGGGGAAAAGCGGAAAATATCAGGAAAGGGATTGATGTTGCCGCGGATTGTATCGACAACGGAGCCGCCGTAAAGAAGCTGCAGGCTTTGATTGAGCTGAGTAATAGCTGATGTGAGGGCACACGGACAAACAATACCGAGGCAAGATTGTAGGGTCGGGTTTTATACCCGACCGTAAGCGGTGGCATATAAAATGCCACCCTACAAAGTGGTCAAAAATATTTTGAGCATTGAAGAGACTTGTCCCCAAGTTTTTCAGAGGTTTCAAATAATGATTTTAAATAAGATCATAGCTGCAAAAAGGGAAGAAGTCGCGTATTTGAAGTATTCGAAGCCGGTTTCCGAGCTGAAAAGGGTCATTTGCGACCTGCCGCCTCCACGGGATTTCAGAAATGCTCTAAGCGGTGGTGACTGCTCCATTATTGCAGAGATCAAGAGAAGCTCGCCGTCCAGGGGAAGATTGAGAGAGGGGTTCGATCCCCTTGAGATTGCATCGATCTATGAGGAAAACGGTGCGGCAGCCATATCGGTCCTCACCGACAGGGAGTTTTTCGAGGGGGATAAAACCTATCTTTCAGCCATCAAGAAAATCGTCGATATCCCCCTCTTGAGGAAGGACTTTATAATTGATTCCTGTCAGATTTACGAGACAAGGGTCTTGGGCGGGGATGCCGTTCTTTTCATTGTGAGGCTGCTGAAAGATGAACAGTTGAGGGAATATATACAGCTTGCAGCGGAACTCGGGCTGGACTCTCTTGTTGAGGTGCACTCCGGAGAAGAACTGGAAAGCGCCATTGCCGCCGGGGCCGGTATTATAGGGATCAACAACAGGAATCTGGAAACATTTTCAACGGATTTGACAACCAGCATAGATCTGGCGTCCTGTGTCCCGAGAGGCAAAATCGTCGTCAGTGAAAGCGGCATCAACACAAGGAAGGATATCGAGATTCTTATGGAAGCTGGCATTCATTCCTTTCTGGTTGGCGAGGCATTGATGAGGGCGGATGATATTGGCGGGAAACTGAAGGAGCTTTTGGATTAGTGATTTAGGGATCAAATGATGACTGAAATAAAAATCTGCGGGATGACAAATCTGAGTGATGCAATAAATGCGGCAGAGTGCGGTGCGGATGCCCTTGGTTTTATCTTCTACCATAAAAGCCCGAGGTACATCGCACCGGAGACGGCGAGAGAAATCATAGATAAGCTTCCTCAGGGTGTATGTAAGGTAGGAGTCTTCGTCAATCATGACGCCAAAGTGATAAAGGAAATTGTGGAGTTCTGCGGTCTCGATCTTATTCAGCTCCATGGTGATGAATCGCCCGAGTATTGCCGGCAATTTCCGAAATCGAGGTTGATTAAGGCAATAGCGGCCAAGACGCCTCGTCTGTCTGAGTATCCGGTGAGCGCCATCCTGATCGATGCCTATGACCCAAAGCTCCACGGGGGTACGGGTGAGAAGTCAGACTGGAATCTTGCCGTTAAGATAAAGGAGA
>JADFWA010000213.1 GCA_015222855.1 Pseudomonadota bacterium
GCCCCCACTTTTGCGTGTGTCGCTATTGGAACCTCTCTTAGCAAAGCTTCCGGCTGTAGGACCGCTATATAAGGCAAGTCGTTACATTCGCCGGGCCAATATGCATAATCCTGAGCGTATTTTTTCCTACAATCTATTGACCGAAACAAAGCCTGCGGAGATTTTTCAACCCGAGTATCTCGCTCAAGTTGACACCAACTGTTTTATCAATCTTGCCAAATCACATTATGATCATGCAGCCCCTGCACACGATACGGACAGGCTTCTTTATATCGACATGAAGTTTACCATTACAGATAACGATCTCCGAAAAGTTACTCAAATGGTCGAGGCAGCAGGTGTGAGAGTTCGTTATCCCCTTCTGGACCGGGATCTGGTGGACTTTACGACAACGATTCCTCCAACACTCAAAGTCAAACCGGGGAAAAACCGGTACATATTCAAACAAGCCATGGAGGGGTTTTTGCCACATGAAATCATCAAAAAGACAAAACACGGGATGGGACTCCCCATAGCGCCGTGGTTTAAAAAAGACTCCGGCCTTTCAGAACTGCTAAATGACACGCTTTTCAGCGGAGTTCCCTTGATCACAGAATATGTTCGGCGGGAATTTCTAAACAATATGTATAATGCTTTCATAAGGGACTGCACTACGCCATATTATGGCGACAATCTTTGGGTTTATTTAATGTTGGAACTATGGTTGAGAGCGCATTACAAATGATTTTCAGATTGAAAGAAAAATATGATTAAATTTGTTGTAATCGCAATTTCCTATTTCGAGTCCGACACAAACGGACATTGTATAAAATAGCGTAGCAATTTTATAACAAAGGTTTTCACAAAGTGTTACCATTAACCACAATCTTGTATCTCGCTCTATTTGTTTCTGCTGTATTAGGGAGTATTTTATTTAATCCACTAATCGGGATATCGGGATATTTGATTACCTATCATATTAATCCATTAACTCACTGGTGGGGGGCATATATACCTGCATCGATAAATCGGTATAGTTTAATTCTTGCAGTGGCGACATTCATAGGGATGGTGCTTCATAAATCAAAATTAAAATTTATGCGAATGGTTGAGGCCCAAGAGATACTGTTAATCCTGTTCGTTGGTCTTTGCTGGTTGTCTATTCCTCTCGGTGTTGCAAGTGAAGGCATAGATGAACATCTTATAAAAATAACAAAAATAGCAATCATGGCAATGATGGCATCTCATTTGATTACGGATATTAGAAGATATGAGATGATTGTCTATATTTTTATTTTTACAGGTTTGTTCTTGGGTATTGAGACATACAACGCTCCTACCTGGTATTTCGCTGGTGGTCGATTAGGCGGAGGCGTCGGAGGTTCAGATTTAAGTAATGGGAATATGCTTGCAGCTCATTTTATAATGGTATTGGCATTAGTAGGGGTCATGTTTATAAAAGGTGGTTGGAAGACCAAACTTTTATGCTCTGCATCTGCTGTTTTTATGTTGAACGGAATCGTTCTAATTCAATCTAGAGGCGCTTTTTTGAGTCTATTAGCAGGCGCAATGAGTGCCGTTGTTTTTACCAAAAAGGTTAGCAGGAAAAAGATAATAATATGTGTACTTGCTGGAATCATTGGTGGCGCGACTTTAGCAGACACAGGTTTTTGGGAAAGAATAAAGCTCATTCAATTCGATACAGAAAAAATGGAATCATCATCTCGATCAAGAGTAGAGCTTTGGAAAATTTCGATTGATATGGCATGGGATTATCCTCTCGGAGTGGGGGTGGAAAACTATAAAAAAGTGGTAGCTCAATACGATTATTCACTTGAAGGTCTTGAGCCGCATAATACTTATTTAAGATGTTTAACCGATATAGGTTTTCAAGGACTACTCGTGCTTTTATTATTAATTGCCAATGCTTTTCGAATTCTTTCATCAATTTCAAAAGATATTGATCAATTAGAAAATAAAGAAATTTTTTCCTGGCATATTTATGGCGTAAAAATAGGATTGATAGCTTATCTGACGGCAGTATTTTTCGTTTCTGCGACCTATACAGAAGATTTTTATTGGTTCCTGATGTTCCCGGTATTCCTAAAACGGGCAGTGGAAAATGAAATTAATCAAACTGTTTCAAATAATGCTGCCGCAATACATTCAAACGAGATTGTAAATATTTCTCGGTGAAAGAAGTCCCTTATTAGCACGAACAGAAAAAAGTATGGTAGAAAGCTTGGGATCGGTTATCGTGCTCTGCGTCATTAAGGGATTGGATTGATTTGTTTGAACAGGGTATATAGAGGTGGAAACAATGTATACAAAAGAAACGAGGTAGAAAAAATAAAGTGAGCAATAATAAATTATTTTCACCTAATAGGCCTATGTTGGTTTATATCGCATCGGACGTACGCTCGGGCTCCGCTCTTCTTGATATGGTTCTTGGGGGACAACCAAAGATTTTTGAGTATATCCAAAAAGATTTCATACAAAATATTCTTAAACTGCATAAAGAGGCTGATACCCCTTATTATGGTGATAACCTGTGGGTATTCCTCATGTTAGAGTTGTGGCTTAAGCATAATACAGAATAAAAATTTATTGGGAATAAAGATGTTTAAAACAATATCAGAATGCCTTTCCCTGCAGGATTCTGAATCAGTTTGCAGACAAGGGGATTACAATCTATGAAACGAGTGTTAATGATTGCATACCACTTCCCTCCAATCCAGGGTAGCAGTGGCGTGCATCGTACCGTGCAGTTTGCGCGTCACCTTCCTAAATTTGGGTGGGAGCCCCTTGTCGTAACGGTTCATCCCCGCGCGTATCCGGCAGTCGGGGACGATCCTCTGCTTGGATTGCCTGAAGATTTCATTGTGAAAAGGGCTTTCGCATTGGACAGTGCCCGGCACCTTGCTGTTCAAAAGCGTTACTTGGGCTTGACCGCTATACCGGATCGTTGGGCAAGTTGGTGGCCGGGTGGTGTTTTGGCGTGTTTACGCGCAATTCAAAAATACAGGCCCCAAGCGCTATGGTCGACTTTCCCGGTGGCTACGGCACACCTGATTGGGTTGACTGTGCATAGGTTGACCGGATTGCCCTGGGTCGCCGATTTTCGTGATCCAATGCTTCAAAATGAACACCCCTCTCTGCCTTTGAGTAGAACCGCATATCGAAATTTGGAACGAAAAATTGTTCGCCATGCTTCATACTGTGTATTGATGACACAGTCTGCATTGGAGGATTACGCACGTCGTTATCCCGGAAAAGAGGCAAGTTGTTGGCAAGTGATCGAGAATGGATATGATGAGTCTCTTTTTGAGCCATATGATGACTTGCCTGGTTACAATGTTGATAAATCCGGCAAACAACCGATTAAAATGGTGCACAGTGGGATTTTGTATGCCGGCGGCAGAAACCCGTTGCCTTTTCTCCAGGCTATGAGATATTTCGTGGACAAGGGGAGAGCTGATGTGCAGGTCACTTTTAGAGGATGTGGAAACGAAACGCAGATTGAAAAATGGATAACAGATTTAGGATTGAGTGATACTGTTAAGGTTGAACCCTCTGTATCCTATGCAGATGCAATAAAAGAAATGATTCAGACAGATGTCTTGATAGTATTTCAGGGAGCCATGTATCAAAAACAGATACCGGCAAAAGTTTACGAATACATTCGAGCTGGCAGGCCTATTTTGGCGCTTACTGATAAGTATGGGGAGACAGCGCGTTTCCTCAGAAAGTGGGACGGAGTCTACCTTGGGGATATGGAATCGCCTTCCGAAATAGAGCTTGCCTTGTCACGGAGTTATAACGATCTTAAATTGGGTAAAACACTTGTTCGAAAAGCAGAGGATGTTATGGCATTGTCAAGGGTTTCAGGGACCAAAAAGTTTGCTGAAATCTTGTTTAGTGCAGCCGGTTCGTGATCTCATTATTTCCTTTGGGGTGTTTGGCTCCGTGCCTTTTATCTTAAAGGATCCTTATATTGGCGTTTTGGTATGGAATCTTGGTTGAAAGCCAGTAGGTTTTAGTGTATATATTCCCTTAACTCGCACCACGCATCATGTCGACGCCGTATGTTTTTTTGAAGGACGGAAGATGAACATTACCATTGCTGATTTTTTATCCAACCAGGTTTCAAAGCCCGGCCACCTTTGGTTGCCCTCTGGCGAAGGAAGGTAGAATCCGTGACCTCGGTACCGAATAAGCAGAGTATGGCAAACGACGGAGAGCGCCTCCCGCTGTGCGTTACCGTCATCAAGCCGACCAAGCGCTGGATCCCGGTGGACCTCAAAGAGATGCTGCGCTACCGCGAACTCCTCTACTTCCTGGCCTGGCGCGACATCAAAGCCCGCTACAAACAGTCCATCTTGGGCGCCGGCTGGGCGATCATCCAGCCGCTGATGAGCATGATCGTTTTCAGCATCTTCTTCGGTCGCTTCGCCAAGATTCCGTCCGACGGGAACCCGTACCCGATCTTCGTCTACGCCGGGCTCCTGCCGTGGACATTCTTCGCCACGTCGGTGTCTTCTTCTGGGCTGAGTTTCGTCAGCAACATGAACCTCATCACCAAGGTCTATTTCCCCAGGATCCTCGTTCCAATCTCCTCCCTGGCTGTGGCCTTGGTGGACTTCTGCATTGCGTTCGTGATCTACCTGGGGCTGATGGCGTTCTACGCCGTGGTTCCCGGCTGGTCGTTCTTCATAGTCCCGGTTCTCATGGCGGCGACGATGGTCGCGGCGCTCGGGGCCGGGCTGGCCCTCGCCGTGCTAACAGTGCGCTTCCGCGACACCCGGGCGATCATCCCCTTCCTGATGCAGCTCTGGATGTTCGCCACCCCCGTCGTGTACCCCACCAGCATCGTGCCGGAGCGGTTCCAGTGGCTCCTGGCCCTCAACCCCATGGCGGGGGTGATCAACGGTTTTCGCGGGGCTCTCCTGAACCAACCCATCGCGTGGGACCAACTCGGCATCTCCGTCGGGATCTCCGTCATTCTTCTATGTGCGAGTCTCGTCTACTACGGGCGGATGGAGCGGGAGTTCGCAGATGTTATCTAAAAAGATGTCTCAAGGAAGAAAATGCAGCCAGCCATCAAGATAGAAAACATTGGCAAGCGTTACCAGATCGGGAAACGCCTCAACGGGAACCAGAACTTCCAGGAACAGCTCAAAGACCTATTCCTGGGACCGTTCCAGCGGCTGGGTCGAGCCCTCAAGGGGGAGCAGCTCGCGACCTCGGAGGATTTCTGGGCCCTCAAAGACGTCTCCTTCGAAGTGCAACCGGGAGAGGTCGTGGGGATCATCGGGCGCAACGGTGCCGGCAAGAGCACGCTACTGA
>JADFWA010000214.1 GCA_015222855.1 Pseudomonadota bacterium
ACAGAGCAGGTTGCAGGAACTGAAGAAGATGGTGCCTGAACCAGAGCTTCCTACCAGAGGGGACTCTTCTCCGAAGTGGGGGCTATAGCTTGCCACCTTTGCCTTTCTCCCCGTCCGACAGAATCCGACTTCGCCAGCCAGGCGATCCACACCGCACTCACGCGGACAGAGACGGCACTCCCTCAGCAAATCGATTGCCTGATTGACACGATCCTTAAGTTCGCCTTCCCTGTATAATTTCAAATAGGACGGTTCGCTCATCTATTACCTTCTATATTTACCCATCAACTGAGCCTCGGAGAGGATATGTCCTCTCATCGCCTTCAGCAGTTGTTCTTTGGTGGCTCCGGGGGCGAGATCAACCGTCGTGTCAAGGGCGTACAGCTTGAAGAAATATCTATGCGTGCCGCCGGGAGGACATGGACCCCCATAACCTATCTTGTTAAAATCATTTATCCCCTGCTTCCCTCCACTGGCGGGTGTCCTTTCGGGTGGTATGTTCTCAGGTAATCGCGATATGCTTACCGGAAGGTCATATGCCACCCAGTGAACCCATGTCCCCATCGGGGCATCCGGATCATCGCAGATAAGGGCAAAACTCTTTGCGCCATCCGGAGCCGCGGTCCACTCCAAAGGTGGAGAAATATTTGCCCCGTCGCAGGTATACATTTCCGGAATATTTCCTCCCTCTTCAAAGGCCGAGCTTGTGATTTCCATAACTTTCCCTCCTTTCATCTGTGCTTCGATTCCATTGTTACCTTGAAATATGAAAAGAAAAAACAATACAATCAGCAATGGATAGAATATTCTTCGTGTCATCTGAATTCCCTCACCATACCTATTGTTTTTAATTATAGCCGCTTTTGGAAAATTGGCAATCATTTTTCAAGTGTTGTATACAAAGATTTATGAAGAAAAACATTTTCATAACAGGCCTCCCCGGAGTCGGAAAGACCACCTTAATACAGAAGGTTCTTTCACAAATCCCGTCCGACATCTCCTGCAGCGGTTTCTTTACCAACGAACTGCGTGAATCCGGCATCCGGGTTGGATTTGGAATCACAACCCTCACCGGACAGAAAGGAATACTTTCCCATAAGAATTTCAGGACAAAACAGCGCGTGGGAAGATACGGCGTGGATGTTGCCGGATTTGAAAATCTGATACTTCCGTTACTGCATTCTGAAAGGACACGGATTTATGTCATCGACGAAATAGGAAAGATGGAGTGTTTTTCAAAGAAGTTCTGCCAGAAGATGGCGGAACTCCTGGATTCAGACACTCCTGTTTTCGGAAGCATCGCTTTAAAAGGGAAGGGGTTCATTCGTGAGGTTAAATCGCGAAGCGATGTCGAGATTGTTGAGGTAACTCCGAAAAATCGAGACGGCCTTGTTACAACACTCGTTCAGAGGATCATGAAAATACTGTGAAATTTGCAACACTGTTTCACCTTAAATCTTCCATAGTGATTAACCTTCCTGCCCCTACATTTACAAAATCTTCACTATATTTCTTTTTAAATAATCGTCTTGCCGTATCTCCTGAACAATGACACGGCCCGACATAGCGTACCCCCAGCTTCTTGAAACCGGAAACACTTTTTTCTATCTTATCCGTGCTCTCGCCTACCAAGTGAAAACCACCCATAACTAAAAGTACCTCATCTTTAACCAGATCTTTTGCCTTTTTAACGATTTCTACAATGCCGGGATGGGCGCATCCAGTGATTACAACCAATCCTTTATCTGTATGGATGATTAAGGATTGTTCTTTTATCCACGTTCCAAGCTCACCTGTTGAATAAACCTGTTCACAAATCCTTAAGGGCTTCCGAACCTCGACTATCTTCGCCCCACATTTCTTCACGCTATCCTTAAATTTCCCCGGAAATGACTTTGGTAAATAGACCGTGACTTCGTGATTTTTCAGAAGAAAGCTGTGCAATCCCCCAACATGATCTGCGTGAATATGAGAAAGTACGACCAGGTCTATTTCTCCCGGATCAATCCCCAATTTCCTCATATTGGTCAGCAATATTGAACCATCACCACCGGTGTCAAAAAGGATCGTCTTTTCCAAACCCCTTATGACGCAGGAAAAGCCCCATGCAGTCGCAAGCCCGTCTTTATAAGGGTTATTGTCGTAGACAATTAGGATGGTTACATTCGGGATGTTTTTTGGCGTGTTATATGTGGTTTGTTTTGCTGTTACTCTCCCGCCTTTCAGGAAAACGGCTACCCCCGATGCGGCACAAACAACGATTACCATTAAAATAACAAAGGCCGATCTCTTTCTCATTTATATCTTCGCCTTTATTAATATTCAGGTCTGCAAATGGTACTTGTAAGGCCTTGAGAATCCCTGTTTATGGTTTATGCCTGGAGTGCTTCGAGTATAGCAACACCGATCGAGTCATTTTGACGACTCGACATACTCCACTATCTTTTCGGCAATCTTTTTTACGGTAAATTCAAATCTGGCTTCATCTTTCTCCAGCAGGGTTATCCTGATACCGGGAAGTGGTGTGAAGAAGGATGTCAGGGGTACCACGCATATCCCCGTGGAACCGAGGAGGTAATAAACGAAGCGCCTGTCAAGCGCAATCTCGCCGCCTACGATTCCTTCGATATACTGTCTTATTTCGCTCTGTTCTATCGATAGTGTCTGGCCGTTGTTGAGAACTGAGTCCTTAAATACGATACTCATGTAAAAGGCACCGTTTGTCCTGTTGGCCACAACATACGGGACATCCTTGAAGATATCGTACGCTATATTTGAGAGCCTTTCATACCGGCTGGTACGGGCATCCTGGTATTTCCCGTACTTTGGGTGGCTTATAAGCTTAGGGATTGCCAACTGGGGCAGTGTCGTGGAACAGACCTCCGACATCTTCTGATTCAGGATGGCGCTGATAAATTGGTCAAAAACCTCGTCCTTGTCGGCATTATACACCTCCATCCACCCACACCGCGAACCCGGCCACGGCATTTCCTTTGAAATACCCTTCATGCTGATAGCCGGCACGTCCTCAATAATGTCGGAGAGATGAACAGTCTTCTTCCCATTATATACAATATTA
>JADFWA010000215.1 GCA_015222855.1 Pseudomonadota bacterium
CGACGGCCCGGCCTACGCCCATTTCCGTGGCGGGGTCCCGAACATGATAATCAATATCCCAAGGCGGAATGCCTTCAATATCGGTCAGTTTTACTACATGATGGAAAAATCTGTGGCGCTCTCAGGATATCTGGCGGGGCACAATCCCTTTATCCAGCCCGGCGTCGAGGCTTACAAGAAGGCCATATTCGCCATGGCGGGCAAGCCGGGAAGCGAAGAATACGGCAAAGTTATCACCGAAGCGATAAACCGCATGGATCGCACTGTGATATGAAATAACTTAGTAACTATTCAGCCACTAAGTCACCGAGACACAAAGGTGAAAAATGAGGTAACGACTAAAGAATTATAATCTTGGTGGCTTCGTGCCTTGGTGGCTGAACCGCAACAGCAAATTATCTGTGATATGAAACCAACGATACTCTTCATGGGGACGCCGGAATTCGCAGTTCCGTCCCTTGAAATACTGGCAAAGAACGACTATCACATTGTAGGCGTTGTTACCCGGCCAAACAGTCCCAGGGGAAGGGGAAGAAAATATGCCAAACCCCCTGTCAAGATAGCTGCGGAAGAATATAATATCCCAGTGATTCAGCCCGAAAGGGTCAGAGATAAAGAATTTCTAGACACTTTCAGAAAGCTCTCTCCCGACATGGTAGCGCTCGTGGCCTTCGGCCAGATACTCCCCAAAGAGATTATCGATTTTCCAAAGATGGGCTGTATCAATGTGCATCCTTCACTGCTCCCCAGGTACGGGGGAGCGGCGCCCATCAACTGGACACTTATACGGGGGGAGGAGACAACGGGAGTTACCACCATCTTGATGGATGAGGGGATGGATACAGGTGATATCCTGCTTCAGGAGAAAACGGCGATAGAACCCGGCGAGACATTTGATAAGCTCCATAACAGGTTATCAAAAATGGGGGCAGATCTTCTCCTGGAAACGGTGGAAGGAATAACAAAAGGCGCCGTCACGAGGACACCCCAGGACTCAACCCTTGCAACCTATGCCCCTCCTCTTACCAAGGAAGACGGCATCATCAACTGGCAGGAAGGCATCAAAGACATACTGAACCTTATCAGGGGGCTTTCTCCATCCCCCTGCGCCTATACATTCATAAAGGGAAAGAAACTGAAGATATTCACCGCAGCGGGGGAAGAAGCCCATGTAACGGAGACGGCAGGCGCGATAGCGGCTAAAACAGAAAAAGGGCTCCGGGTAGCGGCAAAGGATGGATATATATACTTGGAGGAGCTGCAGCTCGAAGGCAAAAAAAGGATGTCCGTCCACGATTTCCTGAGAGGCTACAGGCTATCGCCGGAGGATATCCTGGGGTAAGTGAAGGCTGCACCGTCTGCAAGGCATGGACCTTAAATGTAGGGTCGGGTTTCACACCCGACCGCAAACGGTGGCATATAAAATGCCACCCTACAAAATTTGCTCTCTCCACCGACGGAAGAGATTTTTTGCCATTCCTCCTCCCCCTTTATCCCCTCCCACGAGGGGAGGGGGGAATATAGATAGATAACGAGGACACCAGTGACCACATACAACTCAATAAAGAACGACCTCATTAAGGTCAACAGCGAAATTTCATCCCTTTTTTCGACGGCGGAATTAATTCCCGGCATATCCAGAACCCCATTCGATACATGGGAAAAGGAGTGCCGTTCCATCGAGAAACAGATGACAGAGGATGATATCGTGCGCGTGGCCGTGGTGGGGGCAATAAAGTCCGGCAAGAGCACCTTTATAAACGCATACCTCGGGGGAGATTATCTCAGACGCGGGGCCGGTGTGGTGACATCCATCGTAACCAGGATCCGGACAGGACCAACATTAAGGGCGATCCTTGACTTCAAAAACTGGGATGAAGTGAATGGTGAGATGAGGCAGGCCATGGTTCTTTTTCCGTCTCTGGACTGGCGTTCCGCGGACGGTCAGTTTGACATAAGGCGTGAGCAAGATCGAACGGAGCTGAAAAAGGCGCTGAGTTCCCTGAGTACGGATCAACTTATCTCTCATGACACCCGCGATGCCAACTGGGTGCTCCTCTCCTCCTACCTGAAGGGATACAAACGTGTAAGTGGAACACTTGCCTCCGATAACAGAATTCAACAATACGAAAGCGGAAAGTTTGCCAGGCACAAAGATTTTGCAGGCGATGACTCACTGGCCGTCTATCTCAAAGACATAGAATTACACATAGAGGCCAGACACAGCCCCAACGGCGATACCGAAATCGCCGACTGCCAGGGAAGTGATTCTCCCAATCCCCTGCACCTTTCCATGATCCAGGATTACCTGTTGAAGACCAATCTCATCATATACGTCCTGAGCAGCAGGACGGGAATACGTCAGGCCGATATCAAATTTCTGTCCATGATCAAAAAGATGGGCCTTCTGGAAAACATCTTTTTTGTCATAAACTGTGATTTCAGCGAACATGAAGACCTCGACGACCTTGCAGCCCTTATTGAAAGAACAAGAGAAGAAATATCCCTGATCAAGCATGAGCCCGAAGTCTTCGCATTCTCCACGCTCTTTAACCTCTTCAGACAGCTTGAAGACCTTTCCGAAAAGGACAGGCTGAGACTCAAGCAGTGGAAGAAGGAATCTGAACTGGCAACCTTTTCCAACGAGGAAACAGCCCGGTTTGAAACTGCCCTGCATGAAAAACTGACCGCAGATCGTTTTTCACTCCTGCTGAAAAACCAGATGGAACGGCTGGCAATTATGGCCGCCGGAACGCACGACTGGACCAGTATCAACCACGATATCCTTGTCAGGGATTCCGACAGCGCGCGGGAGATCCTTGAAAAAATCGAACATGAGCAGGAATTGATGAACCGTGTAAAATCAATGATCAAGGATACCCTTGACGGGGTCTCTAAAAAAACGAGGGCTGAACTGGAAAAGGATATAGACAGTTTTCTGGACGCTCAATACGGTGATATAATCAAGGATATCCAGAAGTTTGTCAGAAATTACAATATCGCATACCAGGATCACGAAGACGATATTGAGGCCGTCGGCTTTTCCTCCGCCATGTATACGATATTCCAGGAATTCAGGCATGACCTTGACCTTTTCATCGCCGAGACCATAAACCCCAAGCTGGTACAGTTTATTCGCCGGGAGGAAAACAAGATCACAGAGTTTCTTGACAATATCGCCTCCACCTACGACACAATGGTCAAGGATGCCTCCCATAAATATGATGAAACCCTTCGCCACATGGGAATTACCCTGAAAGGTCAGACGCCGGGCGGTTTAAACTATATTGATCTTGGGAGCATAAAGAGAAAAGTCGGCTTCAAGGTGCCGCCACTTATTTCACCCACCGAGTACACCGCGAAGATCCGAACCGAAGCGATTATGCGTCTCGGCTTTTACAATATTATCAAGGCCATAAAAAAACTGCTGAAAAGACAGATTCAGAACGAGAAGGAAGGAGAGATCTTCGCCCTGCGCGATGGTGTAAGACGCATCAAGCAGGAGACGGAACACTCCATCGTTTTCTACCTGAAGAACTACAAGGAGAATCTAAAATTTCAATATATCTTCAAACTGGCCGAAACGGCATCGAACCACCTTCATGAAGCGCTGATCGACCGTTTTTGTGTGATTACAACCGACATATCCGAGATGACCGCGCTCATCGGTGAGGAGCAATCAGGCAAGGAAAAAGCGCTCGCTATCCTCAAATCAATGGAAGAGGACTCCCGGAAAATCCTGGAGGAGATCGACCGGATAAGGCAAGTCTTGCGTAACCATCCTAAAACTGTATAGGGCCCTGGGAATATGATTCTGAGTAGGGTCGGGTTTTACACCCGACCGCAAACGGTGGCATATAAAATGCCACCCTACAGAATTGTGAAGCTCTCATGAAACAAAAGCCATAGATCAAGTGAAAAACAACCCTCGCGGCATAGCCGTAGACATCCTGAACCGTGTAGATAAAACCGGCTCCTTCGCGGAACCGATCCTGGACTCCTTCCTCTCCAGAAACATCCTCGCCAACATACATGACAGAAGGCTCCTGACACAGCTTGTCTATGGAACGCTTCGCATGAGGGGCCATCTGGACTGGGTAATCCGGCATCTCTACAGGGGCAGGATGGAATCCATGGATGCCGGCATAAAGAATATACTGAGAACAGGTCTGTACCAGCTCATGTTCACCGACAGGATTCCGGAGTTTGCCGCCGTTGACGAGGCCGTCAAAATTACGGAAAAAGCATACCCCGGCAGGTCCGGCCTGGTCAACGCGATCCTGCGAAACGCGATAAGGAAAAAGGGGGATTTCGAATATCCCGCAATTGACAAAGACCCATCCTCGCATATCTCGATCGTCCACTCACACCCCCTATGGATGGTAAAAAGATGGCTGAATATATTCGGCATTGAAGAGACCCTCGAAATATGCAAAGCCAACAATGAGATTCCGCCCCTCACACTGAGGATAAACAGGTTGAAGACAGACCGTGATGAACTCTTGAAGGAGCTTTCAGGCGAAGGCCTTACGGTTCGACCCACCGAATTTTCACCGGACGGGATTATCCTTTCAAATCCACCCGCGCCCGTCAGAGAAACGAAATATTATAAAATTGGCTACATTCAGATACAGGATGAGGCATCACAACTAATCTCACTCCTCGTAAATCCAAAACCGGGGGAGAGAATCATGGATATCTGTGCCGGTATTGGCGGAAAGACTACCCACATGGCCGGGATGATGCGGAACAGCGGCAGCATACTGGCCCTCGATATCAGCCGCAAGAAGATCGAGTCATCAAAGGCGCTGTCAAAAAGATTGGGGGCAACCATTATCGACACACTGGTGGGAGATGCCGCCTCCGAACCTGAAAAACCCTTGCATGAAAAATTCGATCACGTCCTCGTAGACGCCCCCTGCTCCGGCCTGGGTACACTTAGGAGAAACCCCGAAATCAAATGGCGACTACTGCCGGAAGATTTAAAAAGCCTCCCGCCTCTCCAGAAAAGGATACTGAACAGCGCCGGACGCTATCTGAAAAGTGGGGGCACTTTGATCTACAGCACCTGCACCATAATGCCGGAGGAGAATGAAGAGGTCATCAAGGCCTTCCTGTCTGACAATTCCGGTTTTGAACAGATTCATCCTCCCGCTTCAATCAATAGTAAAATGACGGATAAGGAAGGATTCTTCAGGACATACCCACACCGCCACGGGACGGACGGCTTCTTCGGGGCGGTACTGCTGAAAAAGTAACAATTAAAATCCTCTCTAACTCCCCTTTCCCACAGTTCCCTCTCCCTCAGGGAGAGGGTCAGGGTGAGGGGTCACATAAACGATACCTGAGAATAGCCAGAAAGGAGAACAACAATGGAAGATAAGATTCCAACTCGTGAAGAGGCGTTAAAACTTTTACATGAATACAACGAAACCGACAACCTGCGTAAACATGCCTACACCGTCGAGGGGGTTATGCGCTATATCGCAAGGAAGTATGGTGAAGATGAAGATAAGTGGGGAATCATCGGCCTGATTCATGACCTTGATTACGAAAAGTTTCCCGATCAGCACTGTACCAGAACGAGAGAAATCCTTGAAGAACATAACTGGCCGGAGGAATATATTCGTGCCGCTATCTCTCATGGATGGGGGATATGCTCAGACGTGGAGCCAAAAAGCACCCTGGAGAAAACACTTTATGCCATTGATGAATTAACGGGGCTTATCGCGGCCAATGCCATGGTTCGGCCATCAAAAAGTGTCATGGATATGACCGTAAAATCCGTAAAGAAAAAATGGAAATCGCCTGCATTCGCTGCCGGTGTGGACCGATCCATCATCCAGAAGGGCGCCGATATGCTGGGAGTCGAGATCGGGGAACTTATTGAAGATACCATAATGGGAATGCGGGAGGTAGCCGATGAAACAGGACTGAAAGGAAATCCGGTTTGATGATTTAATCATTTCACCTACTAAGCGTGAGGATTGGTTTTCTGATCTGCCGTTCATTTCGGATTGAAAGAGTGTAACACTTTGACTAACCCGACCGCAAAAGCGGAGTGGCTTGAAGCGTAGCGGAAAGCCGCGCAGCTTTTGCGGGTCGGGTTGAGCCATTTGATACTCATTGAGCCTTCCCTTTGCAGCAGCATTAATTTAAGCTGCAAAGGCACATCAAACCAAACAAAGGAGGAAGACTCAATGAGATTTTACACAAAGCAACACAACTATTATTGTGGTATCGACCTA
>JADFWA010000216.1 GCA_015222855.1 Pseudomonadota bacterium
GATTCAGGCGTTTCGTCTCAATTTCCAAGGAATAGAAAATCATAGGATCTGGCTGAGGAACAATTGGGTACGGTCCCATCGCGGGTTATTGAAAAATTCGTTAGGTTCATTTTCTTCGACAATCTCACCGCCATCCATAAAGATAACTCGGTTGGCCACGGTTTTAGCAAAACCCATCTCGTGTGAGACGCAAATCATAGTAATACCTTCATTTGCCAATTCGATCATCACATCCAGAACTTCTTTAATCATTTCCGGATCAAGGGCCGAGGTCGGCTCATCAAAAAGCAATATCTTAGGATTCATACAAAGCGCACGGGCAATAGCAACTCGCTGCTGTTGCCCTCCGGAAAGCTGACCGGGAAATTTATCCGCCTGTTCCGGGATCCGCACCCGTTCAAGGTGCTTCATGGCTATTTTTTCGGCCCCTGCCCGCGGCATCCTGCGTGCCCAAACCGGAGCAAAAGTCAAATTCTGGAGTATGGTCAAGTGTGGAAACAGGTTGAAATTCTGAAAAACCATTCCAACTTCACTCCGGATTTTTTCTATGTTTTTAAGGTTTTTGGTCAGCTCAATTCCATCAACAATAATCCGGCCTTCCTGGTGCTCCTCCAGTCGGTTTATGCAACGTATCAAGGTAGATTTGCCCGATCCGGAAGGCCCGCAGATGACGATACGCTCTCCTTTGTGGACGGTCAGGTTAATTTCTTTGAGCACATGAAAATTGCCGTACCACTTGTTTACGTCGATCATCTGGATCATGATATCTTGAGAAATCATTGCTTCCTTCTTCGTAGCAATTTAGCTCGTAAGTTCTTGGAAAACATACTTTTTCGACAGGATCAAAGGCCCGCCCTGGCGCTACGCAAATAATTTTGTTGATGTGCTATTATTAATCATTAAATGCCTGCTTCCGTTAGCTGTTACTCTTGAGACCAGGTCTGGGCCAGGGATATTCCTGATTAATACATCTAAATCTTGTCTATCTATGCCTGACCCGCGGAACGCGGGGTTATCTCGTCAGAATCCTTTTGACGTTCGAGCGAGCGACCGTACCGGCTCATGCTAAAGCAGATGACCCAAAAAACTAAAGCGCAAAAAACATAGGCTTCGGTATCGTGCCCGAGCCACTCAGGATCCTGTGCGGACGCCTTCACCATACCCAAAAAATCCAGCAAACCAACAATGATTACCAGCGATGTATCTTTGAACAAGGCTATGCAACGGCCAATAAGCGAGGGAATAACATGACGCAGGGCCTGGGGTAAAACGATCAAACCCGTTGTCTTCCAATAATTAAGCCCAATGGACTTTGCAGCATCATATTGTCCTAAAGATATTGCCTGTAGGCCTCCACGCACAACCTCAGCCATATAAGCGGCCGAGAAAAGAATAATTCCTATCTGAATACGCAAAAGGTTATTTATATTCAGACCGACTGGAAGGAAAAGAGGCATCATAACCGATGCCATGAACAGAATGGTAATCAGGGGCACACCGCGAACCGGTTCGATGATTCCCACGCATATAGACTTGACAATGGCAAAATTAGACCGGCGTCCAAGCGCAAGCAGAATTCCGAGTGGAAGTGAAATCAAAACACCGATAGTGGCCAGCCCCAAACTCAGCATAAGGCCTCCCCAACGAGACTGGTCCACCGCTGTCAGGCCAAGACCGCCTGCGATCAGCCAGTAAACAGGAAGAGGCAGCAAAAACCACAAAGCGATCAATTTTCCGGGTTTCAGTAACCGCAAGACCGTCACAGCAGCTAATACCATAAAGATTCCCCCAGCCAGCATGGGTCTCCAAAGAAGATCGCCAGGATATAGGCCCACCATAAGCACGCGGAACTTATTAAAGATAAAAGCCCAGCATGCACCTTCATAGCCCGGGGGACAGGCATCTGAACCACCGATCCAGACTGCGTCAAATATGGCCCAGGACAAAAGCGGAGGCACTGTCTGCCACAACAAACCAAGACCGATGACTGTAAGAAAGGAATTAAACCAGCCATTGAAAAGATTCGTCCTTAACCACCCTATGATTCCGACAGTCTGCCGTGGAGCCGGCCGGGAAGGCAACGGCTTAAAAACCATCAAATTGGAACTCGACCATGAGGGAGGAGAATTCATACCTTAACGCTCTACTAATTGGGCCTTGGAATTTACCCAGTTCATTATTGTGGAAATGACTAAGTTGATGGCCAAATAGACGGCCATCCATAATCCGATTATTTCGATTGCCTGGTCGTTCTGACCTATGATAGTGCCACCTACCGAAACCATATCAGGATAACCGATGGCAACCGCAAGGGAGCTGTTTTTAACCAGGCTGGTATAATCATTAGTGGTCGCAGGAATGATTACGCGAAAGGCCTGAGGGAGAACAATACGGCGCATAATTGTTCCTTTGCTGACCCCGAAAGACTTGGCTGCATCAAGTTGTCCCACATCCACTGACTGTATGCCGCTGCGCACATTTTCTCCTATAAAAGCTGCTGTATACAGTACCAACCCAATCATCAATGCCGAGAATTCAGGGCGAAATACAATACCTCCCTGGAAGTTAAATCCCTTTAAAACCGCAATCTCCCACGAAAGCGGACTGCCCATGGCAAAATATGTAATAACGGGCAGGCCTATGATTACTCCCGAACCAATCCAGCCTGATGGAATTACAATGCCTGTCCTGTCCCGGTAGGTAACGGACCAGCGCGACACTATGCAGGCAATTATGATTCCAAGGACAAGGGCCAAAAGGACAAACCCGAAGCCATTCTGAAAGAGAGGTTTGGGTAAATACAGGCCGCGGTTGTTAATGAAACATCCGAAAAAAGGATTAAGACTTGAGCGCGGGCCCGGAAGGCCTGCGAGCACTACGCCGTAAGTGAAGAACAGAATCAGGAGCAAAGGGATATTACGCAGGGTTTCAACATAAATCTCAGCAAGCTTTGCAACCAGCCAGTTACTTGAAACCCGTGCAACACCAATGAATATGCCGATAAATGTTGTTGCGATAATCCCTAAAAAGGCAACGTAAAGTGTATTAATGATACCGATGAAAAAGGCATAGCCGTATGTGTCAGCAGGTGAGTAAGGCACCAACGTATTACTGATAGGAAACCCTGCCTCAACAGAAAAGAAACCAAATCCGGATGCAATGTTTCGAGCCTCCAGATTTGCCTGGGTATTGAGAAACAACAAATAACCGAGATATATAATTCCCGCTACGACCGCAAA
>JADFWA010000217.1 GCA_015222855.1 Pseudomonadota bacterium
GCAAGTTTTGAAAAGTTAAAAGAATCCGTGGCAATTGCGACTGAGTATAATATTCTCGACTCCTGTCCCGTGACCATCGGAAAACACAACCATCAACAAATCAATGAATTGTTTAAGTTCGCGCAAGAGATAGGATACAGGAAGATTACAATTCTGGGATTAAAACCCTGCCAGGATTATGAAAAATACGTCTTGAACGCGAAAGAATATGAATCGCTTTTCTTCTCCATCGTTGAAAATCAAAAAGAATACAATATGGATATATATGTTGATGAGCCGTTTTTCAGGCCGTTTTTGAAGGAACATGGCATCGATTATTCACCCGATTCCGAGAACGGCATTATAGTGCCGGACGTCTCCCGCTGTATCTTCGGCGATTATATGTTTATCGAGACAAACGGGGACGTGAAACCGTGCACATTTGCCCCCGTTGTGATGGGCAATGTAAATGAAAAGGGTCTTGGTGAAATATGGAATAATATGCAGAATTCGGGATTGATTGAAAAAATCAGGGATTTTTCAACGAGAGGAAATCCGTGCAATAAATGTAAGTACCTGGATGAATGTGGAGGCTGCAGGTCGAGGACATTCGCTTTAACTGAAAGCTGGACGGCGCCGGATCCCGTCTGTCCATTGAAGGAGGTAGTTCAATGAGAGTTGTAGGAATAGACCCCGGAACATACAGTTTTGACCTTTTCGGTATGGAAGATAACCGGAAGATCATCATAGACGAAGCAATCAAGACAGAGGATATTTTCAAAGACCTCCGTGTGCTCATCAGGAAACTGGAGGAATTGATGCCGCTTGATGTCATCGTTGGCCCCTCCGGGTATGGGATACCATTAAAAAAGATAGAGGATATGACGGAGGATGATATCGGGAAGATGATTCCTCTGGACACGCATGTGGCCGTGAATGAAGGGATAAAAAATGTGCTCCTGGAGATGAAAGAAAAGGGGATGCCCGTTTACTTTACCCCCGGTGTCGTCGATTTCGAAACTGTTCCGTCTTACAGGAAATGGAACAAGTTTGATATGGGGACGGCCGATAAAGTATGCTGTGTGGCGTTGGGTATAGAGGATCAGTCAGGGCGGTTGAACATCTCTTTTGATGAGACCTCCTTTGTCTACGTGGAGGTGGGATATGGGTTTACGGCTGTGATGGCTGTCGAAGGTGGAAAGATTGTTGACGGCATTGGCGGGACAAATGGGTGTGTGGGATTTCTTGGATGCGGGGGGATGGATGCCGAGATCGCGATCAGATTAGAACAGCCTGTAACCCAAGATATTGCTTTTCAGAACGGGATAAAGGATTTTGTGGGGACAGATATTGAGCCGGAGGATCTGTCAAGGTTTGAAGATGCCATGCTCCTTTTGGGAGAGGGCATAGAAAAGGATGTCGCCCCAATACTCGTTTCCATGCACGATCCGAGGGAGATTATAATATCCGGCAGACTTACGACCCATGATTTCATAGAGGATGAACTTACACAAAGACTGAATAAATACGCCCCCGTGGTAAAAGTAAAAAAGTTATCAGAGATCGCGAAAGAGGCCGCCTGTGGAGCCTATATCATTGGAGAGGGATTGTATGGCGGTGAATACCGGGGGCTTGTGGAGAATATGGGTATATTGAGTTGAGAAAGTTGGAGGCATGTCCGTGAAAATACTGGTTGTTGATGATGAGAAAGACATTGTAGATCTGATCGCCTATAACCTTGAAAAGGAAGGGTTTGCCGTCCTGAAGGCCTATGATGGAGAGAAGGCATTGGAGCTTGTCGGGTCAGAAAAACCTCGCCTTGTTATTCTCGATCTTATGCTTCCGGGGATTCAGGGGTTGGAGGTATGTAAATTAATTCGGAAAAACCCGGAGACCGCCACGATGCCCGTTATTATGCTTACCGCAAAGGGTGAAGAGATCGACAAGGTTCTGGGTCTTGAGATGGGGGCTGACGACTACATTACCAAGCCTTTCAGTGTGAGAGAACTGACAGCACGTGTACGCGCGGTGCTCAGGAGATTTGAATCACAAAAAGAGATAGAGGAAAAGGAAACTTTTGCCTTTAAAGGTCTGCATATTGACTACAACACTTACGAGGTCACGGTAGATAATAAAAAAGTTGACCTGAGTCCGACCGAATTCAGACTTCTGAAATTCCTCTCCCAACATCCGGGAAGGGTTTACACCAGGGATCAACTTCTGGACCATGTATGGGGTGATGATGCCTTCGTGGAACCCCGAACCGTGGATGTCCATATCAGACGTCTCAGGGCACAGATTGAAAAAGATACGGAAA
>JADFWA010000218.1 GCA_015222855.1 Pseudomonadota bacterium
ATATATCCTCCTCCCCGGGCTCTCCGCTTATACAAGCGGGGGGCCGGAAAATTCCTATCAATCCTGGAACCTTGGATTTTCCCAAAACATATTGAGATTGCTGTTGAATGCACCTGAGTGTTGACTTAAGGTTGTGTGGGAATTATCCTGTTCAACAAGCAGTTATCCATGATTCTTTGGATAAAGTCCTATTTCCTTGAACTGAAATATATGGAGACAGATGAACACTTTGATGCCCCTTCATGTACACACGCCCACCTGGGAATCAAGACCTCTGAGTGCCGCCCTTGATGCTTTGGTTCTCCTGAAGATGGAAGCACTGCAGCCTACTGGATCATTCAAGATTCGGGGTATTGGGCACGCCTGCCAGGTAAGTTGTGAGGCCGGCGCGAATCGGCTGGTTTGCTCATCCGGGGGAAATGCGGGGTATGCGGTCGCTTATGCTGGCCGTAAATTGGGTGTGGGTGTCACTGTTGTAGTCCCCAAGACAACCCCCAACTGGATGCGGGAAACCATACAGCAGGAAAATGCCGCTGTTATCGAACGTGGGGAGTCGTGGGACGATTCTCATGCTTATGCCTCCGAGCTCGCCGGACAGGACGGAACAGCCTATATCCACCCTTTTGATGACCCACGCATTTGGAGCGGCCACGCATCGATTATCGAGGAGATTGCGCATGACGGCTTGAAGCCGGACGCCATTGTGCTATCGGTGGGCGGAGGGGGTCTTCTCTGTGGTGTTTTGGAAGGGCTCCACCGGGTTGGCTGGACCGGCATTCCGGTCATTGCGGCAGAGACTGAAGGCGCCGCCTCCTTTGCTGCCTCGGTTGAGGCGGGTCGACTTATTACACTTGATAAAATTGCATCCGTAGCAACCACTCTTGGGGCCCGGACCGTGGCCTCTGAAGCATTCGCCTGGACGCATCGGCATATAATAATGCCCTGGACAGTTTCCGATCGTGCTGCGGTTGATGCATGTATCCGATTCGCAGACGATCATCGGATCCTGGTGGAGCCAGCCTGCGGGGCTGCGCTTTCGGCTATCTACAACAGGGCTTCGTTGTTAGCAGGTCTGAAGAGGGTTATGGTCATCGTGTGTGGTGGTGCGGGCGTGAGCCTTTCGCTTTTAAGAGAGTGGGACAGGCGAGTCGGGAGTTATGAACCGAATCATTCTCCATATTGATATGGACGCCTTTTATGCATCCGTGGAGCAACTGGATCATGCGCCTTTTCGTGGGAAGCCGGTAATCGTGGGTGGAACTTCTAACAGGGGCGTTGTGTCCACTGCGAGCTATGAGGCCAGGAAGTTTGGCGTTCATTCTGCAATGCCTATTTTTCAGGCAAAACAGAAGTGCCCTCATGGTATATTTCTGCCTGTTCGGATGATGCGTTACAAGGAATTATCACGCCAGATCATGAGTACTTTGGAGGGATTTACCCCATTAGTTGAACAAATTTCTATTGATGAGGCCTATTTAGATATCTCAGGAACAGAGCGATTATTGGGGACCCCGGTAGAGATCGGATGTCGCGTAAAAGAGGGGATCAAAGCGGCAACTTCTCTGAGCTGCTCTGTGGGGATTGCCCCGAACAAGTTCCTGGCAAAGATAGCTTCGGAAATGAAAAAGCCGGATGGCCTGACAATCATTCGACCTGATGGGGTTCAAGGAGTTATTGACCGCCTTCCCATTGAAAAAGTTCCGGGAGTTGGTGAAAAGACGGTACTGATTCTGCGAAACCTGGGAGTATCAAGGCTTGTTGATGTAAGGAGATTGCATGAGCACACCCTCATAGAAAAGGCAGGGAAATTTGGCAGAAGACTATTGGATCTTTCCAAGGGGATTGACACATCTCCCGTGCTGCCCTACACCGAGGCGAAGTCAATCAGCTCCGAAGATACCCTTCCGGAAGACACAGATGATATGGAAATTCTCAAAAGACAGCTTCTGATTCAGGCAGAATTAGTTGGAAGGAAATTGAGGAAGAACGGACTTAAAGGGTCAACAGTGACACTTAAACTCAAGAGTTCGGATTTCAAACAGACTTCGAGGAGTGTCACTCTTGATGAACCTGCCAATTCAACAAATCTAATCTATGAGCGTGGGCTCAGGCTTTTGCAGGACCTTGATGCTTCTACGAGATTCAGATTGATTGGAATCGGAATTTCTAATCTTTCGCCCGAAAAAGGGGTGATTGAGCAATTAAATCTATTTAAGAAATTGGATGTCAGAGAGGATCCCTGGGTAAATGTGGAAAGGGCGATGGATACCATCAAGGATAGATTCGGAAAAAATGCTATCAAGAGAGGAGCCCATGACCTGGGTTAACCCCGACGCTTAACCACTTTGATCTGCTTTCTCCTCAAAGCCCTGGTAAGAATCTCGACAACTTTTTTTTCTATTGTTTCCCAGGATGATGAAATTTCCTTTTTTATTCGAATCTCTTTTGGTTTGATGTGAATCTCATTAACATCCTGGAGGGCCAATATTTCTTTTGCTACTTGAGCCCCGATAACGCCCAGTTGCTTTAAGGTGTGTTCCCACTCTTTTTCGAGTGGCTTCTTGAACTTTTCGACACGGTAGGCCGAGATTTCTGTGTTTGTGAGAAATGATCTTATTTCCGGATTCGGGTGAAGGTAGATCTCAACCTGCCAGTCAATAGTATTTTTTTTCTTTTCCATTCCGTTAATGTGTTAATTAAATAATATGCTGTAACTTCATTAGATTCCTATGTAAAATTATCATAAATAGGAGAATAAAACCTATCAAACTGTTCACAAATTGTTCATTTGTTCTATTGTAG
>JADFWA010000219.1 GCA_015222855.1 Pseudomonadota bacterium
TCAACAAGTTCTCTCAGCGTCCCGGTTTCCACGGCAAAATCCTGATAAAACCGCCGGTAGCTTCTGTTCTTCTGTATCAAATCTCTTATCATCTTATCCTCCTTCTTGTCTAAAATTATCACCCCACATTTTTACAGGTTATCCCTCGTGAAGCCCGGATCAGGCATGTTATGGAAAGCAGTATGAGTATAACGACTCCCCCGCAGAAGAAGTGCGCCACGCATGTGAAGAATATGATTTTTGCTTCATTGTTCATGGAAAAACCGGCTTCAAAAACAGTATTTACTCGACCAGACTGTACTGAAAGTTTGCCACTATATTGAGCTTTGACAGGTTAAAGCTTTTGGGAAGGGGGGCATAGGGGGCTGATGATTTAACAACATCAAGCGTTTCCATGTCAAGGGATTTGAAACCGGAAGACATAATTATACATATGTTCTTCAGGAATCCATCCTTTGTTATAGAGAATTTAACCACTGTGGTCCCTTCTTCCTTTCGGATATAGGCCCCTTTCGGATATGACCAGTTCCTGTTTATACGTTTTCTCAATTTCACAAGGTAGGAACGGTATCTGGTATCCATGCTGTCGAGATTGACGGTATCTTCTCTTTCATACATGGCGGTATCCAGGGTTTCCTTTGTCCCGTCCTTGTCATCTGCATGTGATGTCTTGACCTCTTCCTTTTTATCCGTATTCTTTTCCTCTTCTTCTACCGTTTCCTTCAAATCAACGGTAAAATAGTTTCTGTGCTTGTTTCCACGTATACTTATTATTCCCGCCGCTGCCAGAATGGCGATATGAATGGCAATAGAAATCGAGACGGATATGATTAGTACTTTTTTGGAAAGCATGTTGAATCCTTAGTTGGGCACAAGGCTAAAGGCGAAGGGTAAAAGGAAAAACCTTTAGCCTTTAGCCTTTAGCCTTTTATATATATTCCAATTGTGGTGTAAAATCAAGTGCATATCATTTAGCTTGACAAAGGCAAAAAAGTGCTATTTATACCGGCTTGCGGGGGTCAGGGATCGGCCATCAGAAGGCTTTTTCTGAATGCTGACGACTGATCCCTGTAAACTGTTTTTTCAGTGGTTGACGAATTATATGGAAAATAATGATGAAAAATTTATCAGGCTCGCGCTTGAAGAGGCAAAGCTGGCATATGCAGCCGGAGAGGTTCCTGTCGGCGCAGTAATTACACTTGGTGATGATATACTGGCCAGAGCGCGCAACAGCCCCATCTCGATGAACGATCCATCCGCTCATGCGGAAATCCTCGCCATCCGCGGGGCCGGAGAGAAAATCGGGAATTATCGTCTTGCGGGAACAACACTTTATGTAACTCTCGAACCTTGCATTATGTGTGCCGGAGCCATCATACAGGCAAGGATTTCAAGGGTCGTATTCGGCACAAATGACCCCAAAAATGGAGGAGTAATTTCCCTTTACGACATTCTTGATGATAAAAGACTGAATCATGCTGTAGAGGTAAAATGGGGTATCCTGAAGGATGAGTGTGCCGAAATTTTGGGTAGATTTTTTCGCGAAAAGAGGATAAAAGCATATTAAGAATTAAGAGTGAAGAATGAAAATTTGGTATTTGTTTTTTAATTCTTCACTCTTCACTTTTCACTCTTAATTGTAGTTCCGGAGAGGTACCGAAGTGGTCATAACGGGGTCGACTCGAAATCGATTGGAGGGCCAAAAGCTCTCACGTGGGTTCGAATCCCACCCTCTCCGCCATCACAATTAAGAATGAAGAATTAAGGGTGAAAAGTGAAAATTTGGTATTTGTTTTTTAATTCTTCACTCTTCACTTTTCATTCTTAATTGTAGTTTTTGGAGAGATGTCCGAGAGGCTGAAGGAGCACGACTGGAAATCGTGTGTATGCCCACAAAGGTGTACCGGGGGTTCGAATCCCCCTCTCTCCGCCAGTTATTTGATAGCCGGGTCCCGTGCAACGGAGGGTTGTGAACCCCGTCAGGTCCGGAAGGAAGCAGCGGCAGCAATTACCGACGTGTGCCGCGGGTAACCTGGCTATCTTTTTTTACTAAGTTTGTGTTGCAGGAATGGTAAATGGAATATCTTGTCATTGCCCGAAAATGGAGACCTCAGGTTTTTGAGGATGTTGTGGGGCAGGATCATGTGGTAAAAACGCTTGAGAACGCTATCACCCATGACCGTGTCGCACATGCCTTTATTTTCAGTGGCCCCAGAGGTGTTGGGAAGACATCCGTAGCACGCATACTGGCCAAGGCCCTGAATTGCGAAAAAGGGCCGACGGGAATACCCTGTAATGAATGTGCTAATTGCAGGGAGATAACTAAAGGAACATCTATGGACGTTTACGAGATTGACGGGGCGTCAAACAGGGGAATAGATGAGATAAGGGA
>JADFWA010000220.1 GCA_015222855.1 Pseudomonadota bacterium
CATCAAGAGTTGAGAGTGAAAAGTTGGTGTTTGCTTTTTAATTCTTAATTCTTCACTCTTAATTCTTTGATAGCCGGGTCCCGTGCAACGGAGGGTTGTGAATCCCGTCAGGTCCGGAAGGAAGCAGCGGCAGCAACTCCGACGTGTGCCGCGGGTAACCTGGCTATCTTTTTTTCATTAATAAGTCTGCCTTACGGGAGTGATTATGGAATATCTCGTTCTTGCTCGAAAATGGAGACCCCAGGTTTTTGAAGACGTTGTGGGACAGGACCATGTGGTAAAAACCCTCAAGAATGCCATCAGCCATAACCGTGTCGCACATGCCTTCATTTTCGGCGGTCCCAGGGGTGTGGGTAAGACATCCGTAGCACGTATACTGGCCAAGGCCCTGAATTGCGAAAAGGGACCGGCGGAAATACCCTGTAATGAATGTACCAATTGCAGGGAGATAACCGAAGGAACATCCATGGATGTCCATGAGATCGACGGGGCGTCCAACAGGGGCATAGACGAGATAAGGGAACTGCGGGAAAACGTAAAATTCTCTCCCGTATCTTCACGCTACAAGGTTTATATAATCGATGAAGTACACATGCTGACAAAGGAGGCATTTAACGCGCTCCTTAAAACCCTTGAGGAACCTCCATCCCATGTGATTTTCATATTTGCCACAACGGAAACCCACAGGGTTCCGGCGACCATACTTTCCAGATGTCAGCGTTTTGACTTCAAAAGGGTATCCAAAAAGCTTATCACCGATAAACTGGGACAGATTGCCCGGGCGGAAAAGATCAACATAAGTGAAACCGGCCTTTTCTTGCTTGCCGAGGGTGGAGACGGAAGTATGAGGGATGCCCAGAGCATATTTGACCAGGTAATATCCTATGCCGGTACCGATATCAAGGATGATGACATAAAGGAACTCCTGGGTCTGACCGACAGACACCTTCTCTTCGATCTTTCCGCGGCAGTCTTTGAGAGAAACGCGGGCGTGTGTCTGAAGATCATCGATGAAGGGTATTACTCAGGTCTGGACATGAAATACTTTTACCAGATACTGCTAAATCATTTCAGGAACCTGCTCCTGACAAAGGTGGCCGGAGGTGATGCTTCTCTTATTGATCTGAGCGGCAGCGAGATCGAAAAACTGAAAGGACAGATAGAGGGTGTTTCCAGGGAGACCCTTCAGCGCCTGCTGGATATCCTTATGGCTGAAGAAGAGGATGTCAGGCGGAGTATCAATCCTCGATTGAACATCGAACTTGCTGTTGTGAGGATGGCCTATCTTGAACCGCTGATACCGGTTGATGAGATACTGGCGAAGATGGAGGAACTTGAGAAGAAACTATCTCCAGAAGGAGATCTCTCTGCAAAACCCCATCAAGAACAGGCGGGCATTTTTGAGGATGGTTTATCTGAAAGGAATCAGCCGGAATACGAAATCAGGGAAGAAGCGGATCATGAGAACCTCTGGGAAAGATATAAAAGCTTTGTAAAAAACAAGAACGTTCCTCTCTCCTCCAAAATTGAGCCGGGGAAATTTCTCGGATACGAAAACAGGTGCTTGCGGATAGGTTTCCCCCGGGGATATCTTTTCCTGGATTATATAAATGAAAAATCTCAGAAGGAACGCCTGACCGAAATATCAAATGAGTTTTTCCGTGAGGATGTGGTTATAAAAATCGAATCGGTTGAACCGACCCCCGAAGACAGTAACCATGTAAACAGGAATGGCCTCACCCGAAATAACAGGAACGATGATATAAAG
>JADFWA010000221.1 GCA_015222855.1 Pseudomonadota bacterium
GGTGAATAGTGGGGGCTGACCTATGAAAACCTGCGTGAGATGTTCTATGGAATTTAATGAAGGTGATGTTTTGGATGTCAGTTCGGCGACGGAGTTGGTGGATTATCTTTCTTTTCACCCTCCCCGACCCCTCCCATCGAGGGAGGGGAAGATTGCCGCGTCGCCCGCCTTCGGTGGACTCCTCGCAATGACTAAGGCCGTTCGGTGAGGGAAGGGCGGTTGAAAAGGGAAGGAGGGTTATTTCATGAACACCGAATTTCATTACTACATTACAGGGATTATTGCTCATGCCGCCGGATTTTCCCCAAAGGAGGCGAAGATTGTTGCCACCGTTTCCGAATTTGTCGATGAGAATGACGTTTCTTTCATTATCGAAGATAGATCGTCGGGGGAGCCGTACGAGGTGTATATCTCACAGACCATGAACATTTTAAAGCCGAAACGGACACTAATGCGGATCTATCCTGTTTTCCATTTTCTTCCCGGTGATCCAGGAAGCGAAAGCGCTTACAGAAGGGATGGGAAGATGCACCTTCTTAACACAACCCCGAATAACGAGCTTGCGAATGAGCTTATGGATGAAGCCTTTAAATCGACCGAGGATATGCGCCTTCATCGTATCGGGGTTGCTACTCACGCATACGCGGACACATGGGCGCACCAGAACTTCGTCGGGTGGTATGACTATTTTAACAATATCGGCCTCGATCCAAAACCTGATATTGGCCATGCCGATGCGGAACACCATCCCGATTGGGTAGCCCATCGCTGGCAGGATGAACGTCTGGTAAACGGTGATATCGACAACACGGAGCGTTTTCTCGAAGCCGGTGAAAATCTTTATAAGAAGTATCAACATTACACAAAGACCAGGAAACGAAAAGTTAATGTTCCATGGCCGGAGTTGAGGGGATGGTTTCTCGATATATTTGGGAAGTCCAATTCTGGACCGGTGAATCTGGGTGAAGAAGATCGAATTGAAACCTATAGGAAAGAATATTCCTGGCTTGGGAAGTTTGACGAAGACCTGTGGTTTGATGAAGCTATTGAAACCGAGATCAGAGGCCTTAAGGATTCAAAGAAGGGCCTTGTATCAACATTCACTATTATGCGGGATAAATATTTCTGGCAGGATGGCGTAGACAAGGAAAAGACGGATTGGTTCCGTTTCCAGGAAGCTGTAAAAGCACATCAAGCTCTTGCAATGGAATATTTAAAGACTACGTTCGACAAGATGGGCATTGATCTCCATCGATATTAACAAAAAGTATGGGAAAATCGGACAGCCTCCTGGGGCATGGATAATTGAAAATACTCACCTTCCCGGTTCCTTTACAAACAGGAGGGGAAAGACAATATCGCTTACGCAACATGGTATCCAGACGGCAAGGAAGAGAAACACGAAAACAGCAATGTATGACAGCCAGCCCAAAGGCCCTCCCGCGGCCATGATAATATGAAAAAGTGATGCCCAGGTGCTCAATAAGACATGGCCCGCGTGTGGAAATTTAGTCGTTGGCCTGAAATAGGCTATGGCAACTCCCAGTATCGCCAGCGGATTTATCAGCCACCATTTCTCAATAAAACCGATGTGAATGCCTCTGTTCGGCATGTCAAGCAGGACTTCACCGAAATAGGGAATTACCGAATCGCTCAAGGTAGCTATGCCTATGGAACCCACATAACCAATGACCAGTAAAATCCATATATTGCACTTATCTTTGAGTCTCCCGCATTTATGAAGTTCATACATGGAAGTAGTAACAAGGGCGCTCAACACGACATGTATCGGATGGAGTACATAGAATATATTATGGGAAAGTTTGTAAGGCACGTTCTGAAAAAATATCAATATTATAATGCCGGTAATTGCTCCAAAAGCGGTAAAAGGGGCATGATTTTTTAATTCTTTTAAAATTTGCTTAATCATTGCAAACTGCACCAGAGTGGGGTCGGGTTTTATACCCGACCGCAAACGGTGGCATGTAAAATGCCACCCTACACAATTACCAAAACCTGCGCTGAATTTATTTCAGCAAGATGTTTTGAGCATCGAAGAGCCCTATTTGTAAAGCTTCCTATACAAGAGGAGAACACCCGACAGTGGCCGGGTCGTGGGTATCATAAAACGCCATTAAGTATATTGCGTCATCGGATATATTTTTTACAGCATGCTCAAAGCCGGGTGGTATTTCGAATAACGCAGGCTCTTCACCTTCTATAAGATATTCATGGATCGAATCGTCGCCGCGGGACCGCCAGACAAGTTTTGCCGGCCCCTCGCAAAACAGGAGCCATTCGGTTGCATCGGGGTGATAATGATTCCCCCGGATCGCACCGGGTTTCATCGAAACCACATGGAGGTTCCCTGCAGATTCACCCAAAAGATCGGCAACCTCAAATGGGTTTATTGCCCATCCTCTCTCGTCCCGCAAGATAAAATGCTTCAATTTTAGTTGTTTAACATAGGACATATAAACCTCAAAATCCACCCTTATCCCCCCTTTAGTAAAGGGGAAAGTAATGGGATTCTTGTTACAAACAACTCCACAGGCTTTACTTTTTAAGGAAATTATAATACCATCTTTCAAAAAATTATACACTGCAAATTACAAAGTGAGGCTCGAGTGGCGAAAGAGAAGATTCCACCAACCCCTCCCATCCGTATCCTGAAAGAAAATGGAGTGGATTTCATAATACACCACTACAAGTATCAGGAAAAGGGGGGCACCGAGGTGGCGGCCAGAGAGTTGGGTATTGATGAACACCTGATAATCAAGACGCTTGTCATGGAAGACGATCGGAAAGCACCCCTTATAATTCTGATGCATGGTGATAGGTCTGTATCCACCAAAGCTTTTGCCAGACACGTCGGGGCAAAGTCGGTAAACCCCTGCGATGCCAGGGTTGCGCAAAAGCATACAGGCTATATCGTGGGTGGCACCTCCCCATTCGGGACAAAGAAGCAACTTCCCGTCTACATTGAAGAATCTATTCTAAGTCTCCCCGGAATCCTCATAAATGCGGGGAGGAGGGGACTGCTGGCTGAAATGACACCGGCAGATCTGGCAGGGATATTAAAGGCAAAGGCTGTTAATGTTGCAAGATAACGAGATATTTGCAAACAACACCGGCAAAGCAATAACTTCCTTTTCCGATGGGAAAGTGGTATTTTAAAACACGATTTACAGGAGTAGTAATGAGGTTTCTTCTTACAAATGATGACGGGATATACGCGAGGGGGTTGAGCGCCCTTTATGAAGAGTTATCAAAGGAAGCGGAGTGTTTGATAGTTGCCCCGGAAGTGGAGCAGAGCGCCGTGGGCCACGCCATTACCA
>JADFWA010000222.1 GCA_015222855.1 Pseudomonadota bacterium
CTATAAAACCAGCCTTCTGTAATAAAGTGGTTACCTCTGCTGTGGAAAGCCAGTGAGTTCCTCGAATAAATTTGACAGGATAAGGATGCTTCGGTGAGATCGCAAAGTCATGTTGGCCATGAAGATATGCCAAATCATACATCATGGCATAGGAACCTTCTCTCGTTAAAAACGAAACCACAATGTATCCTCCTGGCTTGAGAATGCGGAATGCCTCTTGGACTGCCTGCTGAGGGTCTTTCACATAGCTTAGAACAGTGCTCAGCAATACTGTGTTAAACTGCTCATCAGGAAAGGGAACATTCTCGGCGGTTCCAATCTTCACTTCGATTCCTCTTTCTCTCGCCCGCTCAGCCATCTTCTCCGCAGGTTCAACACCGTATTTGATTCCCAGCTTGGAAGCAAACAACCCGCTTCCAACCCCGATACTTATGGCGTTTTCTGGGTTTTTCAAAAAATGTTTTTCTGCGAGCAGTTCTGATTCAAAAATAACCCTATTTTTGTCAAACCAGGCATCAAAGTCCTCGACGGCCTCTTCAAAGGCAGAGGATTTTAGAGGTTCTATTTTATGATAGAGAGGACCGCTCCCTTTTCCAATATCATCGGGTGCATCTTGTATGGCTCTGGTGACATAATCTTTTGCAGCTTCGACGGCGTTATGGACGCTCATCCCCTTGGATAAACAAGCGGTTATGGCAGCAGAAAACGTACAGCCTGTTCCATGTGTATTCACCGTATCAATTTTAGCTGCTTTGAAATAATCGTATGTATTTCCGTCGAACAAAATATCGATGGCCTCTTCTTCATGGAGATGACCTCCTTTTAGAAGCACAAAATCAGGCCCTTTCCCCTGAATAATTTCAGCGGCCCTTTTGGCATCCTCTATACTTTCGATTTGGCTGCTACTGATTATTTCTGCCTCAAACACATTGGGAGTAACCAGAAAAGTTACAGGTAAAAGATCCTTTACGAGTGATGTTTCTGCATCTTTCTGCAAAAGACGGTCACCACTTTTGGCTACCATAACAGGATCCACCACCAACTGTTTTATCCCATATTTTTTAATTCTGTCCACTATTATCTCTATTATCTCTTTGTTGGAAACCATCCCTGTCTTTACACCGTTGATTCCAATGTCTTCCATGACAGCGTCAATCTGGGCGCCAACTATGTCAGGTGGGACATCATGGACAGCGTATACCCCTCTCGTGTTTTGCGCGGTTACAGAAGTCAACACCGACATTCCGAAAACATTAAACGAATGAAATGTTTTTAAATCAGCCTGTATACCTGCTCCTCCCCCTGAGTCAGACCCTGCAATGGTGAGAGCCTTCCCCTCATAATTCATTTTTTTTCCTTCTGAACTGCCCAAGTTTAAATATTATAGTTAAATTACAACAAGCTTTCAAAGGGAAATTCATGAAAAAAGCATATAAGCAATGAGCCTCAATATTGGAAATCAGAACATGAAAGATCAGCGGTGGAGCCGCTGTGGAATGGTTTGTAGATTTTGCCATTAAGACTGGTTTAGAAGTATAGATAGGGCCTCGGTTTTCTGAATCTCTTATTGTCCGGTTCTAGGTAAGTTCAAAGGAACATGGCAATTTGATGAAATATAGCCTATATTTAGGAATGAAAAAGGAGCCAGCACGATGACATGGTTTTCATCTTTACATCCCATTGTACAAGCGCTTATCGCAACCCTTTTTACGTGGGCGCTTACAGCCATAGGGGCAGGGTCAGTATTTATATTTAAAACGATCAATCGGCATGTTCTCGATGGTATGCTCGGTTTTGCGGCCGGAATTATGATAGCAGCGAGTTTCTGGTCCTTATTGGCACCTGCCATCGATATGGCAAAGAATCGCGGTATCCCCTGTTGGATTCCTGCTGCCGCAGGGTTTATGGGAGGAGGTATATTCATTTTTATAATAGATAAAATAATACCGCACCTGCATCCTGGAATGCCGGAAAGCACAACGGAAGGTATCCCCACAAGTCTCCATCGAAGCATTCTGCTGGTACTCGCAATCACATTGCACAATATTCCAGAAGGGCTGGCGGTAGGTGTTGCCTTCGGAGCCCTTGCAAATAACCTTCCCTCCGCTTCGCTTGCGGGCGCGATTGCCCTAGCGTTGGGTATCGGTATACAAAATATGCCTGAAGGTATGGCCGTTTCGGCTCCTTTGCGGCGTGAAGGATTTTCACGTCTTAAGAGCTTCTGGTACGGCCAGCTTTCAGGAGTAGTGGAGCCAATAGCCGGAGTTATCGGAGCAACAGCCGTCATCATTGCAAGACCGCTCCTTCCATATGCGCTCGCTTTCGCTGCGGGAGCAATGATATACGTGGTAGTGGAGGAATTAATTCCAGAATCACAACAGCAATCTAGCACCGACGTGGCTACATTTGGGGCACTCTTAGGCTTTACTTTGATGATGATCCTCGATGTCGCACTGGGATAAATGGCGAATTGAGAGAGGAAATCAATCATGCTGATCAGCAGCAGCATACAGA
>JADFWA010000223.1 GCA_015222855.1 Pseudomonadota bacterium
CTTAACAGAGGGTTAAAGAGTAGCATTGAAATATTAAAGACCATGCGAGACCCCCGGGAGCTTAAATCCAAGAGAAGAACGCCGTATGAAGGTGTCCCGGTGAGTGTTGTTCCGTAAAAGTGATTTACAGTAATGTGAGAAACGCAAGTAAATTCATAATACGGGACATGGTGCAGAAAGTGCTTTACGTTTAATATTCAATATGAGACCCTAAATGATCGAAAGTCGAGGATGCCTGCCCTGTGAAATAGGCGCTGCCCCAGTTAAATGGTCTGCGAATTTAACGGGGCAAACATTTCACAGGGCAGGCAGATTTGAGGCATCACTGGCTTACGCGCTTGATAGCGCGGGATAAACATCCGTCGTCTACTGCGAGCCCTTGATAACGAAGAAGATGGGGTATCGTCGGCTTTCCCGTGGAGTAAACAAAATCGGGCAAATCAGATTGGGGGTATTGAGAATTTTTTCCACCTTAACCCAAATAATTTCGGCGCGCTAACTATGACCGTGGCGCGTGTGTATTTTATATTCCATGGATTCGGATAACCGACGTGACACCTCTTTACAATTAAACATCCAATGAAACATTATCTGTTTTATTCCTTGGTTTTATTAAACCATAATGTTTCAAGGCAGCGTCTCAGAGACGCTCTTGCCTTGTAGAGCATCACCCAACTATTGGTCGCAGAAACCTGTAAAGTATTACAGATTTCTTTGGTACTGAGACCTTCCATTTCCCTGAGCATGAATACTTTGGACAGCCGGCCGGGTAGTTCGGCCAGATATTTGAAAAGTGTGTCCAAAAATTCACGCTGGTTATATATTTTCGAAGGATCCAGATCCCATTTGCCTGGCGGGATTTTCCAGGTTCCACTGCTATGGTAGAACCCCTCAACGGTTTGGGTTACCGTATCGATATCGTCTATGGCTTGTTCCCGGTTCTTTTTCCTCAGATAATCCACAATCTTGTGCTTGAGAATGGCCGAAAGCCAAGTCTTAACGGCGGAGTGCCCCTTGAAACTTTTACGTCCATGCAGGGCAGCCAGGAAGGTCTCCTGCACCAAGTCCTCAGCCACAGCCTGATCTTTGATACGTGCCAGCGCAAACCGGTACAGGTAATCTCCATATTGATCGACCCATGTTTCCGGGTCAAGGTTAGGATATGCAGCTGAAATTTCTTCTGTTATTTGTGTCATGTGCGTCTGATTTTATAGAACCAATGGAAAAGATTGACAAAAAAAGAAAAATTGATTGCATATTTCCAAGTTTACTATACTGTTAACCGTATTTGATAAATTTAGCAAATTGACGGGTGAAAAACAACCAAATATAATATAAGGAGCATTCTTATACTTTCTATGTCGACGGCAAGGGCCATACAATTAGTTACCAGCCGGCCGAATCGGAAAGTGGTCTCTTCAGCGGCAATTCCAACTGGCGAGGCCCTGTCTGGTTTCCCATCAATTACCTGCTGATTGAGTCCTTGCAGAAGTTTCACCACTATAGCTTATCAAAATCAATATTGTTTCAATGAACCGAAAATTTAGAAAACTACTGATATACTATAACCAAGTAAAGTTATTATTATATACAAATTCCAAAGAATTATGATATGCATGAATCATGGAAGTAAGATTAAGTTCACATGGCGCATATTATTTTAAGGGGTGTTATGAATAAGAAATTAATTATTATCGGTATCGGAATTGTTGGTGTTCTATTGCTGTGGATAGGGATTTCAATTTATCCGGACTGGTTGTGGTTTGAAAATTTGGGCTTTTCGCCTGTTTTCTGGACCATGCTGTTGAGTAAATTCGGGTTTGGATTGATGGTCTGGCTGCTTTTGGCCCTTATCATCGGTATGAACATCTACGCCGCCAATCGTTTAAACCCGCGCATCGGGACAGGGGGGGATTTTAAAGTTGCCGACGATTATGTTTCCCAATTGGGCCTTTCCTCTGCAACGTTAAAAACCCTGGTGACCGCTATTATTCTGTTTCTCACCTTTTATATTGCTTCAAAAGGCTCCACTCAATGGGATTTGCTCCTGCGCTATCTGTATCAGCAGCCTTTTGGCAGCACCGAACCTGTTTTTAACCGGGACATCGGTTTTTACTTGTTCTCGCTGCCTTTTTACATCTTCATCCAAAACGTGTTGCTGATTCTTTTTGTCGTGGCTGCACTGGCCACGATGGGCTGGTATCTGAAAAACGGTGCCCTGAAAATAGAGGGTGACTTCAGTCGGGTCCAGGGTGTCCCACCCACTTTGCCTAAAATCAGCCTTGCGGAAAACGCTAAAAAGCATCTTATTTTTCTGGGTGGAATCGTTGTGCTGCTACTGACCTGGGCCTATCGTCTGAAAATGTTCGGGCTTTTATATTCCGCCCAGGGACCGGCTTTCGGCGCCAGCTATACCGATGTTCACATCAAGGTTCTGGCCTATAAGGTAATCGTCCTTGTCTCGATAGGATTTGCCGTAGTCCTTTTTATCAACGCCTTTAAACTTAGGGCAAAATTAATCTGGATTAGTGCGGGAATCTGGATAGGAGTCGTGTTGGTGCTGGGAACGGGGTTCCCTATCCTGGTCCAAAAATTTATAGTCACACCCAATGAACTGGCCAAAGAATCCCCCTACATCGCCTACAATATCGATTATACCCGCAAGGCCTACAACCTGAATAAAATCAAAGTAGTCAATTTTGAAGTGAACGACCAGCTCAGTGCCCAGGATCTCAAGCAGCATGACGTAACGATCCAAAATATCCGGATCTGGGACGAGCGCCCGCTGCTTCAAACCTACCGGCAGATTCAAGCCATACGGCTGTATTACGATTTTAACAATGTCGACGTCGATCGGTATCTCGTCAACAAGCAGTATCGCCAGATCATGCTGGCCGCCCGGGAGCTGGTGGTCAACAAGCTGCCTCCCCAGGCCAATACCTGGGTCAACAGACACCTCACCTATACCCATGGCTACGGACTGGCCGCAAGCCCGGTCAATGAAGTGACCAGCGAGGGGCTGCCTCGCCTCTTTATCAAAGACCTGCCGCCTTCCTTTGAACCGGACCTGAGGGTCGTGCGCCCCGAGATCTATTATGGCGAAAAAACGGATGACTATGTGCTGGTAAAGACCAAAGCCCGGGAATTTGATTATCCCAAGGGGGACAAAAATGTTTATACCACCTACCAGGGCAAGGGCGGTATCCATATCAAATCTTTTTTCAGAAGGCTTTTGTTTGCCATTGAGTTTTTGGATCCCCAGATACTGTTTACCACGTATTTAAGTCCGGAGAGCCGCATCATGTTTAACCGGCGGATTAACCGGCGGACGAATTCGATTGCCCCCTTTCTCGATTATGACGGTGATCCCTATCTGGTTGTTTCCAGTGGAAAGCTCTACTGGATTCAAGACGCCTACACGACCTCTGCGATGTATCCTTATTCGCGCCGGTCTCACGGCACTTTTAAAAAAAGATGGCTTAACTACATCCGCAATTCCGTCAAGGTCACCATCGATGCC
>JADFWA010000224.1 GCA_015222855.1 Pseudomonadota bacterium
GATTCTGCAATATAACAAGAACCCAAGAAACCTGTTTAATTCTCAGCTTTTCTTACGATCTTCTCCTGCGATAAAGGGCGAGACCGAATAAACCCGTTCCGAGAAGCAGCATGGTGGTAGGTTCGGGGACGACGCCGTTGGGTTCTTCGGGAGGAAGAGCTCCGCCTCCGAATTCATAGAGATGATTGGATCCAGTTGCCCAGAAATGACCGCCTATACCACCGGCTCCCATACCCTCGACCACAATTGTTGCTCCAGAACCAGGGTATACGTATCTCTCGATCTCGGTCCACACACCACCAACTTTGGCATACTCGCCTATATAGTCGGCGTACATGTCGGAGACAAACACATGGTCCTCATAGACGCCGGGAGAAACTTCCACGGCAAAAACTTCAAGCCCGTCACCGTGACCACCACCCGGAAACGCGGCCCAAGTAAATTCGCTGACCCAAGCGGTACCACTCCACGACCAAACATCTCTCGATTCACTCGAGGCGTACCACGTGCCGTCGGATGCACGGCCAAGTTGGGACAGTGTTTTTGTGGGAGCATCAACTACTACGGAGGTTGTTGTCAATGCAAGATCAAATCTATAAATGTCGCCCTCGTTTTCACCGAGGAAATAGACAGCATCACCGGTCGCATAAAGCTCTCCTGTCGACGCCGTATCTAGCTGTGTAACCGTCCATGTGTCTTTCCAGGTCAATGTCCTCTGTTCCATGGGGCCAACAGCATCGTCAGCAGTGCCAGAAATTCCATCCGGCCCTATATTGTCGGGATGCTGATTGGGCTCGTATACGCCATCTCCATCGGTGTCCCATAAGGTGACTAGGTATCTATCGAGATACATCCCGTTCCGATTCACGTAAAGATAGCCTGAGTGGTCGTCTATCGTGTAGGCATCGACATCATAACCGCCAAGAAAAGCGCCCGAAGTGGTAAAATCCGCGAACAGATAATAGTTCTTATCCGCCGAAGCATTAACAGCAAACCCCATCACAAACATAACCGCTACAAATAAAATTAAAAGCCTTTTCATTCTTTTTCACCTCCTTCCCTTTTAAAATTTGTTTTAGTTAAAGATAAAATAAGCAAAAAAGATGCCATTTGCATAACCTGTTGATATCACACAATAAATGCAAATATGCTATTCCGATTACTACTTTCATTTTGTAAAGGTATTCGACAGTATTTTGCGATTTTCATGAGAGTCTGCAGGGTAAAAACATAACTGCTTGTATTAATTGACAGAACAGCCCCAAAAAGGCCGCAACAAAAAGTGTCGGCATGCTTTACAAATTTCGGCTTGTTTTACAAATCGGATATTAAAACCCTCATCGTTCTTTAAAAAAAGGCGGGGAGAAAGAAGAAAAAGTGAAAAAAATTGGGGGCCGGTTATTGTATGAATTTGAGATAGTTTTCCCGGTGGATTACTGTAAAGTCTGCATCGGGATAATGGGTATTCCAATCTTTAGGGGCTCTTACGGGTATATTTTTCCATTTGATCTCATAAGCGGATAATCGACCCTTCTGTTCTTCTACAAGATCGATTTCTTTTTTGTCATAGGTTCTCCAGAAATGCGAATTTGTTGTTAAACGAAGATATTCCTGCCTTTTAAATCGCTCCGTTATGATGTAGTTTTCCCAGAGTTCTCCCAGATCGTTACGAAGGGCAAGTGGATTAAAGTTTCCGATCACGGCATTTCGGATTCCGTTATCCATAAAATAGAACCTGTGGCTTTTCGTAATCTCTTTCCGCAAGTTTCTACTAAATCCGCCGAGTCTGTATATGACAAATACCTTTTCCAGCAGGTCTATATACCGTTCAACTGTATTTTTACTCATTTCCAGTTGGCCTCCCAGCTCTTTCATCGAAACCGCCTTGCCGATCTGGAATGCGAGAAGCTGGAGCAATCGCACCAGTTTATTGGCATAACGAATCCCTTCCAGCGCCAGGATATCCTTAAACAGGTATGAACTGATTATTTCCCGCAGGTATTCCTCGCGGAATGTATTGTCAGATGATGTTATAATTTCAGGATATGAACCGTAGATGAGCCGTGATTCCAGATTTGCCTCAGTTTCGTGTCGTTTTTCTATTTTAGAGATTTCCATCTGGGCCAGTGGATATAATTTAAGAACAAATTTCCTCCCTGTAAGGGGCTCCCCGACATCTTTTGCCAGATCGAATGAAGAAGATCCTGTCGCAATCACCCTGATATTTTCAATATGGTCTACGATGAGCTTGAGATTCAGCCCGATTTTCTCGACATATTGTGCTTCATCAACCACTAATAGCGAATACTTGCCAATAAAGTCTTTCAATTTATTAACGGACTGGCTTTCAAGATATTGTCGTGCCACAATATCATCACCGGTAACGAAGAGAACATCCGTACTGCCTTCTTTTTCTAAATATTTCTTTAAAAGCGTGGTCTTCCCCACTCGACGCGCGCCGTAAATTACCACTACTTTACCGGGTGTTATGAGTTGACGGAGATTTTCGATTTGTTTTTGAGGCACATACATCATTAAAGAATTCCTTAATATGGTCAATTAACTGACCCAATTATACATAATATAGTCAATATATCAACCATAATTTATGATATTTTTCAAAATATGTGTGGTTATCTGATCCATCGGATTTTGGTGAGATATTGCACGCTTTTTCAAAGAACTGGGGCAGCTCCTGCAGCCGCCTCTTGACGAAGAAATGGACCACGTGAGTCTTATGCTCCATATTCTGAGCATTATGGCAATGGTGTTTCACTTCAGTTTCGCCCGCATTCCCATAAAACGTATAACCGGATGTACATACGGAATTTCCCCATTTCCTCGGAATTCCCCGGATTTCCCCTTTCAGGCACCAACACGGGCCGATGAGGGCATCGGCCCCTACAATCTCCCTGCCTTTTGACGTATCGGTCCACGGACAAATTCGCCTGAGGCGGATCCATGCCACACACCTTGCCCCTTTTTCCTTGTTCCTTAAATGTAGGGCCTGTTCCCCGAACAGGCCAATACTTGAAGAATAAGTTGCTGTATAAATGAGAAGCGCAGAGCATTATCCTGCTCTGCGCTTCTTTTTTATCTGCTACGTTGTTTACAGGTTCGTTACATTTACCCTGTCCTTAGAGTTATTAAGGTCCCACAATCAGGACAACAAATGCATGATAATCGGTATCTGTGCAATCGTAGAGCCCTAAGCACCTGAGCACGTCTTGTTTTTCGATATCACCAAACTCTGCAGGCTTAATACCTCCGCGGAGATCCAGAATAGTGGCACCTTCCCGCACCTGTACATCAACGACGGTTTGCCCATCATTGACACTTAAGCGGGGGGCAAATTCGTCTATGTCATCCACCCAAC
>JADFWA010000225.1 GCA_015222855.1 Pseudomonadota bacterium
AAATTGATAGCCGATGTCTTTTTGCGATTGAAGCCAAAGATATGGAAAAGGCTTGGCCTTTGTTTTGTCATATGTAGAATAAAAGTAGTGTCCCTGGACCCTCAGGGCTTCATCGTATTTAGAGAAAAAGTGGCTCAAGCCCAACCTGACAATCTTGCCCGCCTGTTTCAAGGGTGGACCATTGGAAATGATAGCCAGAGGATACTTGTTGTACAAGACACTTAGGGCAAGATTGGTTTCAGGAGCGCTGGTCATGGTCCCGATTTTGCAATCCCAGTATTTCTCTATACCCGCGGCAATAATCAGAGGATCATATTCCTTATTGAAATAAAAACATAATTCATTGAAATGATTTTTTGCATTTGAATTAAGAAAGCGAATTTCAATAAGCTTTTGCAATGCCTCATCAAGGCCTGCTTTCAGCCCTGTTTGCATCATTGCCTTGACAGACATACGAAGGGCCGTTTCCAGGAACTCGGCAGGGATATAAAGAACTGAGTCAAGATCGAAATTGATACATTCTATTTTTCTTTTCATTAGCAATAATTCTATGAAAGGTCTTGAATTTTCGTTTTTTTACGACCAAGCGCCTTTTTATTTGAAATTAATTGCCGCCCAACGATTTTATCCACAACATAGATCATATTGCCGCCTTTTTCTGCATATTTCTGTGCGTAGGAAATGGGGATTTTCGGGGTCATGTCTCCAAGCAGGGACTCGGCGATCGGTTCGATCTTTCGCTTGCCGCTGGCAAGAAGGACCACGGTCCTTGCCTGGTAGATCAGTTCAGCTCCCATGCTGATGGCGTACCGGGGTGATTCTTTCTTCGAGCGAAAATGGCCGTCAGCTACGGCATTGAGCACCGTGTTATCATCCAGTTTAATAAGCAGGACTTTGCTGCCTTTAAAGGGAATGCCCGATTCGTGGAATCCCACATGGCCGTGACCGCCAACGCCGATGACCTGTAAATCAATGCCGCCGGCCTTTTTGATTTGCCGCGCATAGCCATCCAGTATTGTCTTTCGGATCCAGGCAAGATATTCAGAAGAGGCGCCTGAGATGACGATCGCCCTGCCAGCGTCGCTGCCTGTTTCCCGCCACGCCTCCGGATGGTCCTTCAACTCGCGCATCAATCTCTTTTGGTCGATCAGAGAACCGCAGGGCACATTAGCTTCAATGAACTTATCCTTAAGAAGGCCAAAAAATTCCTGTATCATAAAGTAACAATAGCTTTCGGGGTGCATGACCCGTTCTTGTGGGTTTTTCCCGGGGAGTCCCACATATTCATCCAGATTAAAACTGCGTATGCGGGCGCTGTCAAACTCACCGGAATTGGCTGCTTTTACCAGTCGCTTGTACATACCGGTCGGAGAGCTTCCAGTTGCCAGCCCAAGCACATATTCCTTTTTTTTACGCAGGGTTTGAATGATATCTTTCCTGACAATATCTGCCGCAACTTTGCTCATATGTTCGTAATTCCTTGTCACCAAAACTTTGATTGACATTCATTATCTCCTTGTTACAGATCTCGTTAAGTGGTTAAGTAGTTGAGTTGCCCGCCCTCCCCGTCCCGAGACCTGGACGGGATCGGGAGGTGCGACATGCCTCAAAGACGGTGATATCACCTAATAGTTCAAGATTAAGGCAATTTTGCACGGGGCAGTCTAAAACAGGTCTGGGCCAGGGTTAAGTTGTTGTTATAATGATCAACCGATGGCGGTCTTTACCGCTTCAGCTATCTGTTTGCAGCATTTTTCGGTAATATCATCGCTCTGCCCCTCGACCATGACCCTGCACATGTTCTGTGTGCCGGAATAGCGAACCAGTACACGACCCTGGTCCCCCAGTTCAGTTTCAACCTGGCTTATCGCCTCGACTACCTGTGGCAATGTGGATATTTCCGGTTTGCTCTTGACGTCAACATTTATGAGCGCCTGGGGGTAAACGTCCATCATGGCGGCCAGCTCGGAAAGGGGTTTCCCTTCCTTTATCATGGCGGCGACTAATTGCATGGCCGTGAGTACGCCGTCTCCTGTAGTGTGGTGGTCTAAGAAAATCATGTGACCCGACTCTTCTCCCCCGATCACCGCTCCCATCTTTTGCATATCTTCCAAAACATAACGATCCCCCACCTTGGAGGCATGGTAATTGAAACCATATTTTTTACAGGCAAGGGTGAGGCCAAGATTGCTCATCACGGTGCTGACAAGAAGGTCGTTACTTAATCTGCCTTCGTCTTTGAGTACTTTAGCGCAAATAATAAGGATCTGATCACCGGTAATAGTACGGCCTTTTTCATCCACGGCGATCAGGCGGTCACCGTCACCATCAAAGGCGAGACCGATGTTTGCGCCGGTTTCCACCACCAATTTTTCAAGGCTCTGGGTATGCTGGGATCCGCAATTGTCGTTGATGTTGAGGCCGTCAGGGTTATTGTGAATAACCGTAACATCGGCTCCCAGTTCTGTAAACGCGGCTGGTCCCACCTTGTAGGTGGCGCCATTAGCCGTATCAAGGACGATCTTCATACTTTCCATTGAAAGATGCCGGGGAAAGGTGTTTTTAAGAAATACGATGTACCGGCCTGGGGCATCTTCCATGCGGTAAGAGCGGCCCATATCTTTGGCAGACGGCACCATTTCAGGTAGTTTGCCGTTTAGCATGAGGTCTTCTATCTCCTCTTCCTGTTCATCGGAGAGTTTAAAACCGCTGCCGGAAAATATCTTTACGCCGTTATCCTGAAAAGGGTTATGTGACGCAGAAATGACGATACCTGCATCAGCACGCATGCTTTCAGCAATAAAAGCGATACCGGGAGTGGGAAGTACGCGGACAAGATAAGAGATGCCTCCCATCGAACTGATGCCCGCTTCGAGCGAGCTCTCCAGCATATACCCGGAAATGCGGGTGTCCTTGCCGATGATCACCCGGGTCTTATGTCCGGGTTTCTTGAATATTTTGGCCACTGCCTGACCAACAGAAAACGCGACCCCCGCATCCATCGGATAACGGTTGGCCTCTCCTCTGATTCCGTCTGTGCCGAATAGTTTGCCCATAGATTATTCCTCCTTGTTGGGGATGTTAGCGGCTATTTTATTAAAAATGCCTAATAATGGTAGTATCTCTTTTGTCCGAAGACAAAGCTCATTGATTATTCTGTCAAGCCAGCGCGTGCCCTGCTGCGATATCGACCTGGCAAGGCTTTGAACAACATCTATATAATTTCCTCCATGGTCTTTGCTGTGGGCATTAAACCCGTCAAGGAAACGGTTGCGAAGGTCCACACCCGTCCTGGATATGATTTCAGAGTTGAAGAGTTCAGCAACTTGCGTGATGTTATTGCAAAACTCCCGTTTACCCGATGTTGACGTGCCCGATTCTTTTTTCCCAAGGGATCCGGCTATGTTGTTCGCCATGGCCGTGAGCCTCTTGATACGTTCCTCTTTA
>JADFWA010000226.1 GCA_015222855.1 Pseudomonadota bacterium
ACACACAGCAAGCATGTTTCCCGCAGCGAGTTTTCGGAGCTTCAATTTAAGCCTGTCATAAAGGGTGAAGAGTAATTGAAGGAGCATATTCCCAAGAATAAAATTGATGAGATAAAAAGCAGGGCGAACATTGTTGATCTGGTGTCGGAATATGTTACCCTTAAGAAAGCGGGGAGAAACTTTATCGGCCCCTGTCCCTTTCACAAGGAAAAAAACCCATCTTTTACCGTAAATCCCGAGAAACAAATCTTTCACTGTTTTGGTTGTGGTGAAGGCGGGAATGTCTTTACCTTTCTGATGAAGATTAACAATATGTCCTTTCCCGAGGCAGTGAGGCACCTGGCCGGTAAGGTGGGGGTTGTTATTGCCACAAGGCGTATAAGTAGAGCCGAAAAGGAAGAGATCGGCATAAGAGAGGGACTGAAGCGGGTCAACCAACAGGCGGCAGGATATTTCTCTAAAAACCTCCTTTCGGAAGCGGGAAGGCAGGTGAGGGAATATCTCGGAAAGAGGGGGATAACAGATTCTGTAATAAAGGAGTTTAACCTCGGATATTCCGTTAGAGGATGGGAACATCTCAAGGGGTTTTTTGGAAGGGGAAGTGTCCCTTTAGAACTTGTTGAAAAGGCAGGTTTGATTATACCGAGGGAAAGTGGGGGTTTTTATGACAGGTTCAGGGGAAGGTTGATTTTTCCGATAGAGGATATAGGCGGCAGTGTAGTGGCCTTTGGCGGGAGGATCATCGGTGATGGTGAACCGAAATATCTGAATTCTCCTGAATCTCCGGTATATGTGAAGGGGAAAACCCTGTACGGCCTGAACATGACCAAGGACAATATCAGAGAAAAGGATTATGCGATTCTTGTTGAGGGGTATTTAGATCTCCTGTCGCTTCGAAGTTACGGCATTTGTAATGTTGTTGCCACCCTCGGGACAGCCGTTACAAGAGATCATGTAGACCTGATCGGAAGATACACAAGAAATCTTGTCGTGATGTTTGATCCCGACGAGGGCGGAAAGAATGCCCTGGAACGCAGCCTGAAATTATTTCTTGAAGGAAATCTTCACACAAGGGTGGTTGTTCTTCCCGATGGTTATGATCCTGACGAATACGTCAGGAAATTCGGGAGAGAGGCATTGGAGGAAGTTGTTGCCCGCTCCCAGTCGATGGTAGACTATTATATTGAAAAGGTAATAGGCGGCAGGGAGACCTTTGAGGAAAGTCTGGATTCGATGAAGGATGCAGTGTCCTTTATTTCGAATATCGATGATGCAATACAGAGGAATCTTTTTATAAAAAGGGTTTCGGAAAGGTTGGGTATCGATCAGGAACTCCTGAAGAAGGAGATAAAAAGGAAGCTGACTCCGCAAAAAGATGCAGAGAGAGGTGTGTCCGGCAAAAGGAAAACCGGAAGGGTGGATGCGGTGGAGCTTGGTCTTATCCACATGATACTGGAATATCCTTACAAGATTTCCGAGGTTGCTAACGGGAAAATACTTGATTATTTTTTGAGTGAGGATTTGAGAAAATTGGGGAATTTTCTCAAACAATCCTACAATGAAGAAGGAACGCTTAATGTTTCCGACATTGTAGCCGATCTTGAAGATGGTATTGTAAAGGAGAGACTTCTGAAGTTAATAGTGACTGAAAGTCCCTATGATGCCGCGGTTATTGACAGGCTCTTCGCTGATTCAGCGAAGAGAATAAAACAGAAGTGGTATAGAGAGGGGCATAAGAATTTAAAGAAAAAACTGGTCAAGGCCCAGGAGATGGGTGATAGGGAATTGTGTAACAGGCTTTTAATGGAGAAGGAGAGATTGTTAAAGGTGGAAAGAGGATTATTATAGAGTTCAAAGTTCTGAGTTCTGAGTTCCGGGTTTCGATTTGAACTTTGAACTCTGAACCCGGAACTCATAGTTATCAGGGAGAAATAGATATGGGAAAAGAAATAAGATCTGAGGAGTTGGAGAAACTTATTACATTGGGTGAGGAAAAGGGTTTTCTGACCTATGATGATGTTAATGATATGCTGCCGTCCGATGTCATATCTTCGGCTCGGATAGATGATATTATTATGCTCTTTGGTGAGAAAAACATCGATATTGTTGATGTTGGTAAAGGCGAAAAGGGTGCCTTGAAGAAACCCGCGAAAGAGTCTGTTGAATCAAAAAAAAGTGATTATTTGCCCGTTATTCCTCTGGGTAAGGCGGGTGATCCTGTAAAGATGTACCTTCGGGAGATGGGACTTGTGTCCCTGTTAAGTCGTGAAGGGGAGGTGGAGATCGCAAAAAAAATCGAAGAGGGTGAGAAGGAAATAATGAACGCTGTTTTCAGCGTATCCGCTTCAGTAAAAGACGTGGTGGAAATGGGTGCAAAACTGGAAAGTGGAGAATCCCGGGTAAAGAACATCGTTGATAGTCTTGAGGATGAAGAAGGTTTTATTGAAGAGGATATGTACAAAGAGAAGGTGTTAAAGGTTATCGATAAAATAGCGGTGATAGACAAGAAAAACGAGGATATTCGTGAAAAACTCAAGGATAAAGGGCTTGGAGATGTAGAACAGAAGAGAAAAAATTTGAGGTTGATAAGGAATACGAGGAATGTCATAAAACTGTGCAGAGAGATAAGGTTTAGCAAGAAACAGATTGATAGAATGGCTTCAAGGTTCAAGGGTTATGTTAGCGAGATAGAAAAGGCTGAGAATGATATTCGGAAATGCAAAGAAGCAACCGGTATGTCCCTCAAGGCATTGGAAAGGACCTTTGCTCAGATAAGGAAAAAACCGGAAGACGCGGATCAAGTTGCAAAAGAGGTGGGGGTATCTGTTGAAAAGTTGATGGAGTATGAAAAGGTTGTAAAAGAAGCTCGTAAAAAGATAAGAAAGATAAGAACGGAGACGGGCCTTACGGTGGATTCCCTGAAGAAGGTGGTTCGTCCTGTAGAGCAAGGAGAGAGAAAGGCAAATCTGGCAAAAAGGAAGCTTGTTGAGGCGAATCTCAGGCTGGTTGTAAGTATTGCCAAAAAATATACAAACAGAGGATTGCAGTTTTTGGATCTTATTCAGGAAGGGAACATCGGATTGATGAAGGCCGTTGAAAAATTTGAATATCAGAGAGGATATAAATTCTCCACCTATGCTACATGGTGGATCCGGCAGGCCATCACCAGAGCGATAGCCGATCAGGCGCGAACGATAAGGATTCCCGTCCATATGATAGAAACGATTAACAAGTTGATTCGAACTTCCCGGTACCTGGTTCAGGAATTGGGAAGAGAGCCGACTCCGGAGGAGATTGCCGAAAAGATGGAGTTTCCCCTGGATAAGGTGAGAAAGGTCTTGAAAATCGCCAAGGAGCCGATATCTCTGGAGACTCCTATAGGAGAGGAAGAGGACAGTCACCTGGGTGATTTTATCGAAGATAAAAATATAATGTCTCCTTCGGAGGCTACTATAAATATGAATCTTGCCGAACATACAAGAAATATACTTTCCACTCTGACGCCGAGGGAGGAGAAGGTGTTAAG
>JADFWA010000227.1 GCA_015222855.1 Pseudomonadota bacterium
GCCCTGCCCTCTTATGCGATGGAGGGAGATGAGGAGAAAGCAATGGATGCCGGGTGCGCAGGGTACATAGCTAAGCCGATTGATACCAGAAGTTTTCTAGAAACCGTGGGTCAATTCTTAGTTTAGGGTATCTGAATTGTAAAAGATATGGAACAAGAAATTTCTATGATGGAAGACCAGGGGCTGTTCCAGTATGACAAAGCGAAAAAACAATAACAGCATTGACAAAATAGAAAGAGAGAATCTTATTTTAGAGACGAAGGTGAAACACCTGACCAATGACCTTCGACTTACAAGAGAGGAAAACGAGACTTCGACGAAAAACTACTTTGAGATATACTCCAATCTGGAACAAAAAGTTGAGGAACGAACCGCAGAGTTAACGAAGGCGAATAGACAACTGAATGTGGAAATACAAGAACGGAAACGAGTAGAAAAGGCCTTGCACAAAGCTAATGAGGAGTTAGAAACAAGAGTGGCGCATAGGACCGCAGACATTGCGAAGGCCAATGAAGAATTGCGTGCTGAGATCATTGAGCGAAAACGAACTGAAATTGAATTGCAGAAGTCAAAAGAAGCCGCAGAGGCCGCCAATCAAGCTAAGAGCGAATTTCTGGCCAACATGGGCCACGAATTTCGTACTCCTTTGAATCATGTCATCGGTTTTACCGAGTTGGTTGTGGACAAGAACTTTGGTGAGTTGAACGAGGTCCAGGAGGAGTATCTCAATGATGTACTTCAAAGCAGCAGGCATTTGCTCTCTTTGATCAGCGACATCCTGGACTTTTCGAAATTGGATGCAGGAGAGTCAGATTTCGAACCCGTTGATGTGAATATAAAAATACTTTTCAGGAACACCCTGGCCATGGTCAAAGAGAAGGCTATGAATAGGGGTGTCCAACTTCTAACGGACACTGATTGTGCCCCGGAATATGTAAAGGCGGACGATAAAAAGCTCAAGAAGATACTATACAATCTTCTATCAAATGCCGTGAAATTTACACCAAACGGCGGTTCCATTACTCTCGCCGCGAAACTGGGTACTGGGTGTTCGGCAGTGGAGCATGGAAATGATGATGAACAAACCAGTACCCAGTACCCAGTACCCAATACCGATAGAAATTTAGTCGAAATTTCTATCGAAGACACCGGTATCGGCATTAAACCGGAAGATCAAGCTCGTATCTTCGATACTTTTGAACAAGGAGATGGGTCGGCAAGTAAAAAGTATCAAGGGAGTGGATTGGGTCTGTCTCTGACAAAACAACTTGTGGAGCTTCACGGAGGAAAGATCTGGGTCGAGAGTGAGGGAGAGGGAAGAGGATCAAGGTTTAAATTCGTGCTTCCACTCTGAAATAGTTTAACTGTCTAAGGGGTGAGGCTACAGGACCTATTATGGAAAACAAGACTATCCTTATTGTCGACGACGATGAAAAAAACATCAAGCTGCTAAAGGCTTACCTCCAAGCCGAAGAATATAAGATTTTCCAAGCCTTAAATGGGGAAGAAGCTCTTAAAATGGTGAACGATTTCAATCCGGATCTGATTTTGCTTGACGTGATGATGCCAGGAATTGATGGCTTCGAGGTGTGCACGAGACTGAAGACTGAAGAAAAAACCAAAATGATTCCCGTTGTCATGGTCACTGCTTTAAGGGAAAGAGCGGACCGTATAAAAGCATTGGAAGCCGGGGCAGATGATTTTCTAAGCAAGCCAGTAGATCGAACCGCGCTTTTGGCCCGCGTTAAATCGCTGCTCCGCGTCAAGTCTTATCATGATGAATTGCTTAAAAGTTACAAAGAGATCGCCCTGAAGAACGAAAGGCTTAAGGAGTTGGAGAGAATCAAAGAGGGATTAACGCATATGATCATACATGACCTAAATAATCCCCTCTCAGCGATATATGGGAACCTTGAAATGATAAAAGTTGAGAATCAGAACCTCTCTGAAACAGAGCTTGACACAATGGATAAATGCCTCGCTTATAGCTTGGATCTTAGGCAGATGGTCCAGGGTCTTCTTGACATCCATCGAATGGAGGAAGGAAAACTGCAACCGGTAAAAAAATTGACAAACGTGACAGAAATGTTAGCCGACCTAATGGGGCAGTTCATTGCAAGGGCGGAGATGGATCAGATATCTCTAACATTGTCCAATTCCGGAGAGGTCCCTTCTGTTAGGATCGACCCAAACTTAATTAAGAGAGTAATTGCAAACCTGCTGTCTAACGCTATCAGGCATTCCCCTGAAGGAGAGGAGATAGAAGTTACCACTGGTTTCCTTGCTGAAAAAAACAGTATTGCTTTTGGTGTAAAAGATAATGGAAACGGCCTAGCGCCAGAATACCACCAGAGGATTTTCGATAAATTTGAACAGGTAGAACTCAAAAAGTCCGGGGCCAGTGTCGGATTAGGCGGTTTAGGACTGGCCTTCTGCAAAATGGCCGTTGAGGCTCATGGCGGGGAAATTTGGGTTGAAAGTGACGGAAACGCTAAAGGTTGTACCTTCAAATTCATGATTCCAGTCTGAATCATAGGCAGTAAGGAAGTTGCTTTTGTATCTTCACGGCACATTCTACAGCATCCACCACACTGGCAAACTCCGCCAAAAGGTTATCCCCCGGAGAGTCCACCACTCGACCATGATGCTGCCCGATGAACCCGGCCATCACCTCCCGGTATGCCTCTAAAGTGCGTATGGTGGCCACCTCATTGTCACCCATAAGACGGCTGTAACCCTTGACGTCGGCACTGAGAATGGCGCTTAGTTTTCGATTAACGCTTTGTGAGTTCATTGGATTTCAGTTGGTTGTATGATTTCACAGTAAGTTCTCAATAAATCCGGGCTGAATTAGAAAAATCCCCCTCAATCCCCTTTTGCAAAAGGGGGAAGCAGTAGGAATGCCCAGACTTATTGGGATGTTACATTTCACAGACGTATACTTTAAACGGTTATAACTTTAGCTTTCTAATTCTTGGATATGATCAAAATATTCAAGGCTGGAGTATTGGAGTGTTGGAGAATTGGAGTATTGAAACAATAGTTTTGAAATTTCAAAAAATCCTTTTAGACCCATCACTCCAGTACTCCAGTACTCCAATAATAAACAACGTGATAGGGACAACCGATGATCCAATTGATAAAGAAACGCAATTTAAAGCCGTCCACAGTATATTTA